>JBAWCX010000052.1:0-9409 GCA_049590495.1 Binatus sp. (SeqCode) | reverse complement strand
GCCAGACGCTGAGCGCATAAGAGCATAGCGGCGATCGGTCGAAGAACTGCACTTCTGACGATAGATCGGCTACCAGTATTTGTCGCCGCTTTTGCAAATTCACAATGTCGTCGATGAAGGAAGCGCGCCGCCATGGTTCAGCAACGCCCTGCGCCTGTCGCAGAGCAATAAGGTCTGTCGCGGCCTCTTCTACAACCGGGTAACCGGCGAGTTCCAACGATCGAATGATCGAAGTTTTTCCGCACCCCGGCGTGCCGGTTAGTATGTATCGTTTCATCTAGACCTCAAGCAGGGATCGCCTTCGTCCCGTAAAGGTTGAAAAGAAAAATTGCTAAGGAAAAAGCGGACGAGGAATCAACGAGCAAATCGGAAGGCTATCTCAGCGCGAGACGCTGAAGATATCTGAGCACGGGAGCGGGCTGGTCAGGAAACTTTGTCGGGCTTTACGGCTTCTGCGGCCTTTGCTTCGTCGGGCTTTGCGACCGTCTTGGCCGCGTCGTCGGGCTCGTTCATCGCGCGCTTGAAATCGCGAATCGCCTTGCCCATCGCGCCGCCGACATCGCCGAGTTTGCTGGGCCCGAAGATGACCAGGATGATCAGCAAGATGATCAGCAGGTGAGTTGGTGCAAAGAGGTCCATATTTTTCTCCGGGTCGGCCGCAGCCAGCCGTCCCTCTCGAAAGTCTATATCCTTGACTGTCGGATTGCCAAGTCTATTCCCGCCGCTCACGCCGAGCGCGCAGGCTCCTGATGCACCGGGGCGCCGTCGTCGAGATGGTAGCGCTGGACCTTGCGATAGAGCGTCGAGAGGTGAATCCCGAGCACCTGCGCGGCCTTTACCTTGTCGTTTTCGACCTTGTCGAGCACGCGCTTGATATGCTCGCGCTCAAGCTCTTCGAGCGTCAGCCCGGTGTTCTCGATACTCGCCATCACGGGCGACGTGCTGCGCAGCTTGTCGGGCAAATCGTGCGAGTGGATTACGTCGGTCTCGGCCAGAATCGCGGCGCGCTCGACAGTGTTCTCGAGCTCGCGCACGTTACCGGGCCACGCGTAGTTGATCAGCAGTCGCATCGCGCCCTTGGAAAAGCGCATCGCGGTCCGCGACAGCGACTTTTCATACTTGCGCAGGAAATGGTTGGCGAGCAGCGGAATGTCGTCCTGGCGCTCGCGCAGCGCGGGTAGATTGATATTGATGACATTGATTCGGTAGAGCAGTTCCTCGCGAAAGCGGCCGGCCTTGACCTCGGCTTCGAGGTTTTTGTTGGTGGCGCACAGCACGCGCACGTCGAACGCCACCGGATCGTTGGCGCCCAGCGGGTAGGCCTCACGCTCCTGCAGCGCGCGCAACAGTTTGACCTGCAGCGCGAGCGGCAATTCGCCAATCTCGTCGAGCAGGATGGTGCCTTTGTCGGCGGCCTTGAGCAGGCCGACCTTGTCCTGCCCGGCGCCGGTGAATGCGCCGCGTTTGTAGCCGAACAATTCGCTTTCGAGCAAATTCTCCGGCAGCGCGCCGCAGTTGATCGGCAGGAAGCGGTTGTTGGCGCGCTCGGAGCTGAAATGAATCGCGCGGGCGACCAGTTCCTTGCCGGTGCCGGACTCGCCGGTGATCAACACGCTGGAGTCGGTGCGCGCGACTTTTTCCATGACGCGGAAGGTGCTTTCAATCGCGTCGCTTTTGCCGATGATGCTCTCGAAGCGATACTTCTCGCGCAGTTCCTGGCGCAGGAAACGGTTTTCGCGGAACAGGGCCTTGCCCTCGAGCGCGTTGCGCATCACCTTTTTCAGATGATCGTTCGCGAACGGCTTGGTGATGTAATCGTAAGCGCCGCGATGGAGCGCCTCGACGGCCGACTCGACGCTGGCGTAAGCGGTGACGATTATACCCATCACCTCGGGATCGAGTTCGCGCATCTTACGCAGCAAATCGAGTCCGCTGCCGCCGCTGGTCAGGTTAAGATCGAGAATCGCGAGATCGACTTTTTCTTTTTCGAAGATGCCCAGCGCGACTTCAGCGGCCGGCGCTTCCATGACCTCGTAGCCCTCGCTGCGCGCGAGCTGCACGATGATCGAGCGCATCAGCGGTTCGTCTTCAACGATCAGCAGCCGGTAAGGTCCGCGATCCTGTGCGGTCCATGATGCGTCGTTGTTCATCGGATCGATCTTCAGGATGCTGCCATTTCGGCGGCCTGTTGCGCTCGCACCGCTTCCTCTGCCGCCGCCAGCGTGATGGTGACCGCGGTGCCGCGGCCGACTTCGCTATCGACCCGAATCGTGCCCTGGTTGGACAGAATCATGCGCTGGCACAGCGACAATCCGAGTCCGACGCCGGCGCCGGCGGGTTTGGTGGTGAAGAATGGATCGAAGACGCGTTCCAGATGTTCGCGCGGGATTCCGATGCCGTTGTCGATGACTTTAATAAACACCCGGCGCGATTTGTCCGCGCCTTGTCCGGGGCGCTGGTTCTCGGTGATCACCTTGATGACGGCGCCTTCGGCGGGCGCGGCGTCGGCGGCGTTGAAGAGCAGGTTGAGCAGCACTTGCTGAATTTCGTTGTCGTCGGCGAAAGCGCGGCGGAGATCGGGAGCGAGAATCGGTTCAACCTTGATGCCGCTGAAGCGTTTGTTGTAGGTGATGAGCCGCAGCGTCTCGGCGATGAGCCCGTTGACGTCGACCTGCTTGCGTTGCGCCGTGGTCGGCCTCGCGAAATTGACCAGGTCCTTGAGCGTGCTCGAGATGCGCGTGATCTGGGACAGGATGGTGTGCATGGTGGTGCGGCGCTCGGGGTCGGTCTCGCCGGTCAGGATCGATTGAACCAGCGACGATATCGACGCCAGCGGATTGTTCACCTCGTGCGCCACGCCGGCCGCAAAAGTGCCCGCCGCGGCCAATCGCTCCGCCTTGATCAGCGAGCCGAGCATCTCGCGCCGCTGCGTAACGTCGCGCAGGATCATCTGGACGAATTGCTTCTTGCCGTAGGTGATGAGCGCGGAGTTCACGTCGAAGAAAAACGGCCCGATCGGAAATTCCGAGACCTGTGCCGAGCCCTGGCGCAGAACCGTCTCCAGGCTTTCGATCACGCCCGCTTGCCGCTCCGGCGGCACCAACTCCTGGAGGGAGTGTCCGATTACATCCTGCAGTTTAGTGTGCCCGAGCTCCCATTCGTCCCAGTCCTTTCCGGACCCGGATTCCATTTGGTGGAGCCGCAAGGCGGCCGCGTTCATCCCAATCACAATCCAGGTGTGCGGCTCGATCTCGTACATAGGATCCGGCGCGTGGTCGACGGTGTTGCGGTACTTTTCTTCGGATTCGCGCAGCATGCGTTCGCGCGATTCGATATAGAACTGCGAGACCATCAGGCGCCGCTCGTCGATTGCCGCGACCATCAGATCGCGCACCCGTTCCATCACGGAACCGGTCATCGTGGATTTGACGTGATTGAGAATGATTTGCTTGAGCGCGATGTGGATGACATTGAACTGAGACGGCTTGGCCCGCTGGAGCATCCCCTCCTGGCAATGACGGCGCAGATAAATGTAAGTGGAAATGTTGTCCGGATCGCGCAGATGGTCGGTGAAGCGGATGAGAGAATTGACCATGTTGGCTTTGCTGTCTTTGCGGTTGTTCTCGTCGTGCTTGGAGTGCCCGTGGATGATGTAGGCGATCGATTCTCCCCACTGCTCGACGATGCCGTCGAAGTGCCGGTCGATCAGATCGGCGGCCTCGGCGCGAATCTGGATGCATTCGGGGGTGCGGCTCCAGATGGTCGGACCCCACAGTCGCGATAGAGATTGCTCGATCTCGGCGAGCTGGTCTCTTATCCCCTTTATTTCTTCGGGGGTGGCCTCAATCGGCGCGTCGGTCGTTTCGCGATGTGGTTGGGACTTCGGTGGTCTGTGGCATCCGCAGGCGAGCGATAATTTCATCTCGGTAAAACCCGGTGGAGAATTTTTCTAAGCAATTACTTCAACTGACGTATAACATTCGCAAAATAACCAATCTAGCGTGTGCATTGGGGCAGCATGATGCCTGATTTTGCACCCCGCGAACCGTTCGTTGAAAGACCTCGCGAGGCGCAAATCGTACAGCGCTATACCAATTGGTTTGCGCGGCGCGGGCGATTGCCGAAAAAGCCGCACATTCGCGGGATTTTTCCGGTGGCACGGCTTTGGCACTTGGGTCCTTGTCGAGAGGACACCAACATCCATGCTTACCAATCCCTGCCGTACGCAAAGCGTCACCCCACACGGTAAGTTCCTTTCTCGCGCCGGCCAGAAATTCTTTTTCAAGGCGATGCGGCTCGCTGACGTGAGCGGATCGCTCGACTTCGGGCAGAAGCTCAAACTCAGAAAGCGGCTCGACGATCTCAGAGCGGCGCACACGACCGGCCTGGTGCTGACGGAGGCGCAGTCGCAACCCTGCCTCGACATCGCGGCGCAATCGGGGCTGGTCGCGATGGTCGAGTTGAGAATCACCACAGATGAACTGACGAGCCGCCGCGGATGGAAGTCCGTCGTCTCGCGAATAGCACATACGGCGAATATTTTCGGCAGGCATCCTGCGCTGGTCGGTTACATCCTCGATTGCGAAATCGGCCAGGACGCGTTGCGCGCGGGCGGACTCGAAAACGCGCGGCGTCGCGTGCGCAGCGTCGTGAAGACGATCAAGGGGCGCGCGCCGGAGACGATGGTCGGAATAAAGGTGCGGCCGGAAACCCGTGCACTTTCGATATTAGAAGAAGATTTTCTCTACGCTGAAATTCCTGCGCTCGAGCCTGTCCAGATTCGCGACTTCGTCGTGGCCTTGCACAACGTCGCGGAGGCGCGGCCGGTGGTGATCGAATTCAAGGATGCATCTCCGGGGCAGGACGAAGCGGTAGCAGTGGCGTTTGGCACGGGTGCGGCTGGCGTGGTTGCTCTGCCCGTTCCTGCCCCGGTTTCTCACGACTGGCTCGGCGTGCGCATGATGCGCGCGTCGGACGTGATGCCGTTCGTGACGCTCAACGGCACTTGCCCGCCGGGGCCGGCGAAAATGCCGATGGTGTCGGTGGTGATTTGCGCGTACAACGCCGAGCGCACGATGCGGCCCTGCCTGGAGTCGCTGCGGCGCCTCGACTACCCGAATTTCGAGGTCGTCATTGTCGATGACGGCTCGCGTGACAAGACCGCCGACATCTCGATGGACTTTCCGGAGTTTCGGCTCATCCGCCAGCCCAACAAGGGGCTGAGCTTTGCGCGCAACGTCGGGATGCATGCGGCGCGCGGCGAGTTTATCGCGTATACGGATTCAGACTGCGTCGTCGATCCGCACTGGCTCACGCTGATGATGCGCTCGATCGTCGAAAACAACTTCGACGGATGCGGCGGACCGAACTATGCGCCGCACGAAGACAGCTGGATCGAAGCGAGTTGCGCGGCGTCGCCGGGCGCGCCGTGTCACGTATTGGTCGCCGAGGATCGCGCCGAGCATCTGGCGGGCTGCAACATGGTGTTCGCGAAGGCGGCGCTCGCCAAGATTGGCGGATTCGATTCGCAGTTCACGGCCGCGGGCGACGACGTCGACATTTGCTGGCGGATGCTCGACGCGGGCTTCAAGCTGGGATTCTCGCCAGCCGCGTTCGTATGGCACTTCCGCCGCAACACGGTGAAGGCCTACTACGGGCAGCAGCGCGGCTACGGACGCGCCGAGGCGATGCTGTATCCGAAATATCCCGAGCGCTTCAACGTGATGCGCCAAATTGCGTGGCGCGGCACAATTCCTGGTCTTGCGCGCACGATCCCGGGCGGCAGCCGCAAACGCGTGCTGTGGAACGCGACCGCGGGGGCGCAGACATTGTTCGATCCCGGCCTCACGCTGTTCAAAGTTCTCCCGCAGACGCTCGAGTGGACCGTGCTCTCGGCGGTCGCGATTGTCGCGTCGATAGTACTCGGCGTATCGGTGATTCCCGCGGCCGCGATGCTGGCGCTTGGGCCGATTTGGGCGCTCTACTATGCGTGGCATGCGCCGCTGGATAAATCTCACGAGAGTTTCACGGCGCGACTTTTGATCGCGTATCTCGCTTACACGGGGCCGATGGTGCGAACGATGACGCGCTACAAGACACGGGCGAAAGCCCTTACGGGACTCGGGGCCAGCGATGGCGTGCGCCAGCGCCCGACGATCAACTGGCTCCGACGTACCGTGCGGCTGGACTATTGGAACAACGAGAGCATTTCGCGCGACCGCCTGATCGACAAAATGCTGAAGCTGTTCGCGCGCACTGGGCACGGCGCAATCGTCGACGCGGGATGGAACGACTACGACCTGGAAGTGCGGCCGAATCCGTGGACGCGAATCGAGCTGAAGACCGCCGACGAAGAGCACGAAGCTGGCAAGGTCACCAACCACGTGCTGGCGCGCATAAAGTTCACGCGAATCAGCACGCTGGCGCTGGCAGCGGGCGTACTTAGCGCGGCGGCCGTGGCTGTCGCGGGAGTGCCGGAGGTAGCGCTCGGACTCGCAGCGCTGACGATAGCCGGCGCCGTATGCATAGCAGCCGAGATGCTCCAGGCCGCACGAATCGCGCATCGCGCGACCGAGGAGTGCGCCACCGAGCTGAATCTCGCACCGCTCGGCATCCTGATACGTCAGCCGTCGACCGCGGAAGCCGCGGCAAACGCCCGCAAACCCGCGCGAGCGCAGCTAGCCTCGCAAGAACGCATCGCAGAGTAGTCAGTCTTCTAAAATTTTGTGGATCGATTCTAGGTCGCGGCGGACTTCGTTTAGTACGCGGCGGGCTTGGCCGTCGATGCCTGGCGACTGTGACGGGGCGCGCTCGGCTGAGTGAGGCGCGGGCTTCGCGACCGGCTTGCCCGACATCAGCGCCTCGATGCCGAATTCCTTGATGTGCTTGTTCGCGCCGACGATGGTGAAGCCTTCGTCGTGCAGCAGGCGCTTGATGAGGCGCAGCAGGTCGAGGTCCTTTTCCTGGTAGAAGCGATGCTTGGTGCGCGTGTGCTTGGGCTTCAGGAACGGAAACTGGGTTTCCCAAAAGCGCAGCACGTAGGTCTCGACGCCCAGCGCGCGCGCCGCCTCGCCGATCTTCAGGCCGCGCTCAGGGAACAACGGCATCGTGGCGGGCTTTGGCGGGGCAGGTTTTCGCTTTCGTTGCCGCACCGATATCTGACGTGGCATGGGCGTCAGACCTCCGGCTTGGTGCCGTTGTTGACCCGCTCTTTCAACACCTGGCTCGGCTTGAAGCAGAGAACGCGGCGCGAATCGATGGTGATCGGCTCGCCGGTCTGCGGGTTGCGCCCGCGGCGCGCATGCTTTTGGTTGACGAGAAAGGTGCCGAACCCGGAAATTTTCACTTTCTGACCGTGACGCAACGAATCCCTGATGATCGCGAACACCGCTTCGACCACATCACAGGCTTCCTTCTTCGAGGAGCCTACCCGCTCGTAGATCAGATCCACAAGATCAGCTTTGGTCATGCCCTGCGGCGTAACGATCCCCACCCGCTCGCGTTAGGCACGCTTTAACTACCGCAACTCCGCCCCCAACCGCGTCTGCGCCTGCTCGATCAGCACGGCGTGAACGCGGTTAACCTCCTCATCGGTAAGCGTGCGATCCTTTGCACGGTAACGACAAGCCAACGCCACGCTCTTCTTTCCGGCCGCCACCGCCGTCCCCTCGTACACGTCGAAGACCTCGACGCTCTCCAGCAGCGACGCGCCGCACTCCCGAATGGTCTTCACTACCATATCCGCCGGGAAATTCCGATCCAGCACCAACGCCAAATCGCGCCTGATAGCGGGAAATTTTGGCGGCGGCAGGAAAGTTTTGCGCGGCGAGAAACCATAGGAAAAGAGCCTACTCAAGTCAAGTTCGTAGACCGCGCACGGATCGTTCAGATCCAGGCGCATCGCCTCGGCCGGATGCAGCTCGCCAATCAAACCGATTCTCGTTTCGTTGTCGTCGAGCGTAACGATAGCGCTGCGCCCGGGATGCAGGAATGGCGCATCGGTTCCGTCGATAACCTTGAACGCCACGCGCGTCGAAATTCCGATCGCGTCGAAGTACGTTTCGAGAATTCCTTTGATCGAAAAAAATCCCGCCGCGACGCTACGCTCGCCGATTGCGGAGAGCGCGTAAGGTCCGTAGCTGACGGCGGCGAGATGCTGATGCTCGGTCGCGATATCGCCATCCATGCGGAAGACCTTGCCCATTTCAAACGCGTGAAAGGCGCGCGCCTCGCGGTTCAAATTGAACCTGAGCGATGCGACGAGCCCCGGCATCAGGCTGACGCGCAGCTCGCTGAGTTCCGCGGACAGCGGATTGGAAACTTTGACCGGCCGAGCCGCGGCTTGAATCCCCGAAAAGCGCGCGTTGTCGGCCGGCGCGATGAACGCAATCGTCGCGGCCTCGGTCAGGCCGCATCCCAGCATCACCTCGCGCGTACCCTTGATGAACTCGCGCTCGCGACTGACGGGGGCCAGCGCCGCGATCCGCGGCGGCAGCAGCGCGGGAATGTCTTCGAGACCGCCGAGGCGCGCGACTTCCTCGATCAGGTCGGCCTGCTCGACCAGGTCGGAGCGGAACGACGGCGGCACTACTGCGAGCACGCCCTTGGCGCGAGTGCTCACCTGCGCGCCCAGCGATTTGAGGCGGCTCCGCGCAACGGCCGGCGGTATCGCGACGCCGAGCAGCGATTCCATCGCGGCGAGATCGAGCGCAATCTCGCGCGGCTCAGCTTTGCGCGGCTCGAAGTCGGCTATGGGCGACGCTTCGCGGCCGCGGGCGATTCTGCGGATCAATTCGGCCGCGCGAATCAGGGCACCGACCTGTCCCGCGCGATCGATGCCGCGCTCGAAGCGGTAACTCGCCTCGCTGCGCAGACCCAGCCGCCGTGCCGTGCGCGCTACGGTCATCGGCTCGAAGTACGCGCTCTCGAGCAAAATTGTATTCGTCGAATCGCCGACCTCGGAGTTGAGGCCGCCCATCACGCCCGCAATCGCGAGCGGCTTGTCAGTGTCGGCGATCAGCAGATCGTCCGGGTCGAGCGCGCGCGTGACGTTGTCGAGCGTGACGAACTCGCGCGTGGCGCCGGCGCGGCGGACGATGATTTGGCCGCCCGCTATTTTCCCGTAATCGAACGCGTGCAAGGGCTGGCCGAGCTCGAGCATGACGTAGTTGGTCGCATCGACGACGTTATTCAGCGCGCGCATCCCGCATAGTTCCAGCCGGCGCCTGAGCCACGCCGGCGACGGGCCGACTTTGACTCCGGTCATCGCGAGCGCGGCGTAGCGCGGGCACAGATCGGGCGCATCGATCGAAACCGAAATCGTGAACCGCTCGCCGTCGGGCGGACCAGCCGAATGAGCCGCGCGCAGCCGGGGCGCGCGCAGCCTGGCGGCGAACAATGCGGCGACCTC
>JBAWCX010000051.1:0-7727 GCA_049590495.1 Binatus sp. (SeqCode) | reverse complement strand
ATAAAGAACGGCTCATAAGCCGGATCAAGCAATATTTCGATCCAGAACTCGACGACGCGGAAATCCGCGCGCTCATGCCAACCGCGATGACGACTGCGGGAGGATTCGACGCGCGAAAGACACGCAGATTTCTTATCCAACGCGGCTTCAAACCCGAAAATATCGTGCGCTACTGCTATCGGCCCTTCGATAATCGTTGGCTCCTATTGGGAACCTGAGACCGCGTTACTCGATCGGAAGCGTGAAGAATATTTTCCGCAGGTGTTCGAGGGGAACATTTGGATCGAAGCCCGCCAGCGACAACCAAAGGAACGCTTTGATCGCGGATTTGTTGTCCGAGTAATGGCAGATAACTTTGGTAACGGGCTCTCCAATTTCTTTCCGCTTTATCTCAAGGCGGAGAATTCGCCAGCGACCCTTTTCGGAAAGGCGACCATTCAGTCCGCGCCTACGCCGAATCTGAGTAAGCCTCTTAGGGCGTATCTGGAGTCTCTAAAGGTGGACCCGCCGGAAATCTTCTTGCACTGCGTGGCAGTACTGCAGGCGCCGTCCTACCGAAGCGAGAATGCCGGTGCGCTCAGAATCGATTGGCCTCGGATTCCGCTCCCAGCCTTCAAAGAGCCGCTTCTTGGATCTGCTAAACTCGGGCGCTCGGTCGCGGCTTTGCTTGATATCGACGTCCCCGTGGAGGGCGTCACTGTCAAGAAACTTCGGCCCGAACTGAGCCCGATAGGCTCAATTTCCCGCCTGGGCGGCGGCTCACTGGACCCAGATGTAGGCGAGCTCGACGTAAGAGCTGGATGGGGTCATCGAGGAAAGGATGGCGCCGTGATGCCCGGCAAGGGAAAGGTTGTCGAGCGCGAGTACACGGCGGAAGAGCGCAAAGTTATCGCCGCCAGTGGCCCTGCGCTTGGCGTTCCGGAAGAACAGGTCTTCAAATTGCTCGGTACTCGCACGCTCGATGTGTACCTGAACAATCTCGCTTATTGGCGAAACATTCCGATTGGCGTTTGGGAGTATACAATAGGTGGCTCTCGAATCGTCAAAAAGTGGCTCAGCTATCGCGAGCGCGAGATCCTTGGCCGCGCGCTCAAGATGGACGAAGCGCGCGCCGTGACCGATATCGCGCGGCGTATCGCAGCGATTCTCCTGATGGAACCTGAACTGGACGCAAACTACGAAGCCGTGAAGAAGACCACGTATTCCTGGAATGCCTCTTCCTGAGGAATTACCTTCCGGGCACACGAAATAGTCGAATGTGCGGCGCAAAAGACAATCGCGCCGCACAGTTGTCCCTCACCCTCACCCTCACCCTCACCCTCACCCTCTCCCGACGAACGGGCGAGGGGAAGACGCGCCGCCCGCCCCTTTTCGTATTCGCCGCTCCAATCACCGAGAACTCGCCCCGACATAGCAGTAACACCGCAGCGCGACAACGGAGCGCGGCGCTGGAGCACAACCCAAAAGCACTGGGTGCAGGGGTCACCCCTGCCTGCCAACCGCTGTCATCCGGCCATGACATAATAACTACGATGACTGCCTCTTACCCATTCTCGCCAACACACTCACCCCGATGCGCCCGACTCTCACGATATGCACTCACCATTCGCAGACCGGGCGCGTTCCCGCCGAACGTCAGATCATCTCGCTCTCCCAATCCATTCCTTCTCAACCTGCCGCCCACGGACGCGGAAATGGAAGAGAATGTCAACATTGTCCCCAATCTTGACATATGGCGAAGAAAAAGCGAAAGTAGCCTAAGCCGTCAGATGAACACCGCCGCCTCACTGCCCCTTTACTCACCGCCGCCCGACGAACTCGACGCCACCCGCGGCGTCGAGTTCATCGAGATGCCGGTGCGCCAGATTCTCAATCGATGCGACAGTCCGCGCATGCCGTTTCGATGGACCATCAATCCGTATCGCGGCTGCGAGTTCGGATGCGTGTACTGCTACGCGCGTTACACGCACGACTTTCTCGAACTGCGCGACCCGATGGACTTCGAGCGCAAGATTTTCGTCAAGCGGATGGCGGCCGAGGTGCTGGCGCGCACGCTCTCGCGCACGCCGATCGGCACCGACGCGATCGCAATCGGCACGGCGACCGATCCCTATCAGCCGGCCGAGCGGAAGTACGGGCTGACGCGCTCGATGCTCGAGGTTTTCGCGCGGCTCCCGGGCCTGGACCTTTCGATCACGACCAAGTCGAGCTTGATCGTTCGCGACCTCGAGCTGCTGCGAAAGATTAATCGTCGCTCGAAGCTGTCGGTGAACTTCTCGCTGATCACGCTCGACCGCAAGCTGCAGCGAATCCTCGAGCCGCGAGCGCCGCGCCCCGGCCTGCGGCTGCGTGCGCTGTTCGAGTTGGCGCGCGCGGGAATCCGATGCAACGTGCTGATGATGCCGATGATTCCGGGCCTCACCGACGATCCCGCCGCCATCGAGAACGTGATCCGCTCGGCGCGTCGCGCTGAAGCGTCGGGCGTATGGTGGCGTTCGCTATTTCTGAAGCCCGCCGCGGCGCGCCGCTTCATTCCGTTCGTCAAGGAGCGCTTCCCGCACCTGGCGGAGCATATCGACATGTTCTACGCGCGCGCCGAATACGTGCCGCAAGCCTACGACGATCGCATGCGTAAGATCTTCGATCGCATCCGCGCGCGCTACGGCTTCCCTGTCAGCGATCGCTACATGGCGCAACCGCCCGTCCAGCCGCAGCCGCCGCGGCAACTGTCGCTGGGCACACTTATAGAGCCCCTCTAGTACGCGTAGATGACTGGAATGTAGGTGGTTACTTCGACGTCGTAGCCTTCAATTTTCGGAGGCGCCGCGCGCCGGACTTTGTCGACGCTCCCGTCCTCGTCCACTTCCACATTTATGAAGATGTCATGGTTGTCGTCGCCCTTTCGATCAAGCGTGACCGTTTCCACGTGCGGGATTTTCATCAGTTCGTCAAGATGGCGTCGTCGCGCTTCGTCCGCCGCCTGCAATTCGGGACTGTAGAGCGCGTCTGCTACCAAACCGAATGTCGTCGTTCGCGATTTACCGTTTTCCGTTATGGTTACTTTAACCTGCCCTCGGCTAGTGCCGGATTGCTGCGGGCAGAATTGAATACTCCCTTTGCATACCTTTCCAGGAAGCAGATGGCCGCACGAATCGGGCTTTCCGACACCCCGTTGTTCCCCGTTTGGGCCATCGCACATGCGGATGAACCCGAGATTGCTGTCGTCCAGCTCGGAGAAACCCGCGCCGCTGAACTCGAGTTTCACGTCGACCGGCGCGTCGGAATTATTGGCGACACCAACGATATCGCAAGAGTCCGAGCATTCCTGAAACTTGGCACTTGAGCATCGGGACTGCGCGAGGTACTCCGTCAGCGGCATCGACGGATCGCAAAGCCACTTGTCGTAATCGGAATCATTAAGAAGGCTGACACTGACTGTGCCTGCATTGAGCGGCGCGGCCAGCATCGGCAGAAGCATGGATGCTAGCGCGAGTCTGGATGTGATCTTCACTGCCTTCGGAATCTGAGGATGACACAAAAAGAGGATCACGCAAGAAGAACGACACAAAGAGTGAGCAGGCCGGCTTTTGTAGCGCGCCCGCAGAACCCTCACCTACCGGCGGCTGCGCCCGCCGGCCTCCTCTCCCGCAAAAAGAACGGGCGAGGTAAGATTCGCTTCGCTCTGAATGACACAAAGATACTGGGTGCAGGGCTCAGCCCTGCCGAAGGAAGCGTGAAACCCACCGCGGGTTTCACATTCAATTGAGTGGATATATTTGGTGCGCGGAGCGGGACTTGAACCCGCACGGTATTGCTACCACCAGCCCCTCAAGCTGGCGTGTCTGCCATTCCACCACCCGCGCATCGTGCTCTACTTTGTCGACGCCGGCGTTCCTGCGCCCGCGGGATTATGCCCTGCCGGCGCAGGCGCTGCGGGAGCCGCCGCGTTCTTGGGCGCTTGCTTCGAGGCCGGGGGCATCACGCTCGACGCGGGAGCTGACGAAAACGGCCGGTCGAAGATGCTGCCGGTCACGCGCCGCGCCGACGCCAGCGCCAGGAAGATCGAAGTCGCGAAAAATATAATCGCGAACGCCCAGGTTGCCTTGGTCAACGCGTTGCCCGCGCCGCTCGCGCCGAACACGGTCTGGCTCGAGCCCCCGAATACGGCGCCGACCTCCGCGCCCTTGCCCTGCTGCAGCAGGATAATGATGCACATCGCAACGCAGACGATCACGTGAATCGAAACGACGATTGATACCATTTTGTTTTCTTCAGCGAGTCCGCGCCCTGACGATGCGCGCGAACGAGTCAGCCTTTAAGCTTGCCCCGCCGACCAGAGCCCCGTCAATATCGGG
Organism: Binatus sp. (SeqCode); assembly: GCA_049590495.1. Lineage (GTDB taxonomy): Bacteria > Desulfobacterota > Binatia > Binatales > Binataceae > Binatus. The sequence continues at coordinate 3,372 of JBAWCX010000051.1, read as the reverse complement.
CTTGGACACGAGCGAGTCAACATTCTCGTCGTTGACGCTGCCGCCGTAGATTATTCGGACCGCATCCGCGCGCTCGCGCCCATAGCGTTCGAGCAATGCGCCGCGGATTGCGCCGTGGATCCCTTCGGCTTGCTCGGGCGTTGCGGTCCTGCCCGTGCCAATCGCCCAGACCGGCTCGTACGCAATCACGACCGCGGTCACATGGGCGTCGCCGACGTTCTCCAGACCGCGCTGGAGCTGGCGCAGGACGACGTCGAGTGCGCGGCCGCTGTCGTGTTCGTCCTGGGTTTCACCGACGCACAGAATCGGTGTCATCCGATGGTGCAGCGCGGCGAGGACTTTGCGGTTAATCAGTTCGTCGGTCTCATGAAAGATGTGGCGGCGCTCCGAATGGCCGACGATAGCGTGGCTGACGCCGTACGCGAGCAGCATCGGCGCCGACACTTCGCCGGTGAACGCGCCTTTGTCCTCGTAGTGCATGTTTTGCGCGCCCAGCCGGACCGACGAGCCCGCGAGCGCCTGCGCGACGGCCGGGATGAGAATAGCGGGCGGCGCGACCATCACCTCGCGATCCTTCGCCAGGGTCGCGGCGTCGCGATCGATCTCGGCGCGGATTCTCTCGATCAGCGCGCGTGCGCCGACCGGCAAGAGATGCATCTTCCAGTTCCCGGCGATCAGTTTCTTGCGCATGTGCGTCATTAATGTCCGTACAGCGTCAGACTTCGAGCGCCTTGACGCCCGGCAGCTCGCGGCCTTCCAGGAATTCCAGCGTGGCGCCGCCGCCGGTCGAAATATGCGTGAACTTGTTCGCCCACGGCGCGTGCGCGAGAGCCGCCGCCGTGTCGCCTCCGCCGATTATCGAAATGATGCCCGCCTGGTTGGCGAGAGCCTCGCCCACGCGCATCGTGCCGTCCGCGAACGCGGGAACTTCGAAGAATCCAAGCGGGCCGTTCCATATGACGGTTTTGGCGCGCGCGATTTCCGCGACAAACGCCGCCGCGGTTTCCGGTCCGATATCGAGACCCATCATCTCGGTCGGTATTTCGGTGACTGTATGAGGCGTCGCGGCGGCTTCAGGAGCGGACGCGACGATATGGTCCGATGGCAACGCGATCTTGACGCTCTTGCTCGCGGCCTCGGCGAGCAATTGCTTCGCCAGCTCGAGCTTGTCGTCTTCGACGCGCGAGCGGCCGACGCCGATGCCTCGAGCCTTGAGAAACGTGTACGCCATCGCGCCGCCAATCAGGATCGAATCCATCTTGGTCAGCAGATTTTTGATGAGCCCGATTTTGTCCGAGACTTTTGCGCCGCCCATGATTGCAACCGACGGCCGCTGCGGATTCTCGGTGACCTTCCGAAGCGCCTCCAGCTCGCGCATCATCAGGAAGCCCGCCGCGCGCTCCGCGAGAAAGCGCGTGACTCCCACCGTCGAGGCGTGCGCGCGATGCGCGATGCCGAAGCCGTCGTTCACGTAAACCTGCTTGTGGCGCGCGAGCTCATGCGAGAAGTCGCGGTCGTTGGCTTCCTCTTCTTTGTGGAAGCGCAGATTTTCCAGCAGGATCGCTTCGCCCGGCTTGAGCGCTTCGATCATTTTGCCCGTGTGATCTCCCACGCAGTCGGGCGCAAGCTTTATCTTCTGTCCGAGCGCCTTGCTCAGATATTCGCCGACGGGCTTGAGGCTGAGCTCGGCGCTGCGCTCCTTGGGACGCCCGAGATGCGAGCACAGAACGGCCGAGCCGCCGTGCTCGAGGATGTAGCGTATCGTGTCGAGGCTAGCGTCGATTCGCGACGGGTCCTGGATTTTGCCGTCGGCGATCGGCACGTTGAAATCGCATCGCACCAGCACCTTCTTGTTTTGAAAATCGAGGCGCGTAATCGGTAAGACGGGCATCGCGGCTCACTCACTCTCCACGTCAGTTCGGTCGCCGCCGCTAAAGCTGGTCCGCGACGAACGCGGCTATGTCCGCGAGACGGTTCGAGTAGCCCCATTCGTTGTCGTACCACGAAAATACTTTTACCATCCGCTTGCCGACCACCTTGGTCAGCGGCGCGTCGAAAATCGACGAATGCGGATTGCCGTTGAGATCCACCGAGACCAGCGGCGCCTCGCTGTATTCGAGAATCCCCTTGAGCGGGCCGTCCGCCGCCGCCCTCATCGCCGCGTTGACGGATTTCACGTCGGCGTCCTTCTCGACCGTGACGGTCAGATCGACGAGCGAGACGTTCGCCGTCGGCACTCGAATCGCGATTCCGTCGAGCTTGCCGTTGAGCGCGGGCAACACCAGGCCAATCGCTTTCGCGGCTCCCGTCGAAGTCGGAACCATCGAGACCCCGGCGGCGCGCGCGCGTCGCAGGTCCTTGTGCGGCCCATCCTGCAACATCTGATCCGAGGTGTAGCTGTGAACCGTCGTCATCAGGCCGTGGGCGACGCCGAAACTGTCGTGCAGGACTTTGCCAAGAGGCGCCAGGCAGTTGGTCGTGCACGACGCGTTGGAAATCACGTCATGCTTTTTCGGGTCGTACACGTGATGGTTGACGCCGAGACATAGCGTGACGTCGGCGCCGTCGGCGGGCGCGCTGATGACGACTTTTTTCGCGCCGGCCGCCAGATGCATCGCGGCCTTGTCGCGCGCCGTGAACAGTCCCGTGGATTCGATGACCACCTGCACGCCGAGTTTGCTCCACGGCAACTTGGCGGGGTCACGTTCGGCGAGCACCTGCAGCGGCTTGCCGTCGAGAAAAATTGTCCCGCCCTCGGTCTTGACCTCGTGGCGGAGCGTGCCGTGGATGGAATCGTACTTGAGCAGATGCGCGAGGGTGGGAGCGTCGGTGATGTCGTTGACGGCAACGACTTCGATGTCCTTCTTGGTCAGCGCCGCGCGCAGGAACATTCTGCCGATCCGGCCGAATCCGTTAATCCCGACTTTTATCGCCACCGCTCGATTCCTCCCGCTGCCTGCCATTTAAAGCAGCGACCCGAACCTTAGATAAGTCCGGGTCCGATGTACAGATTCTACGCCGACAAGCCTCGCGAATGCAGGGGCAAGGGGGAAGGGAAGTCACTTAATTTGAAAGTGAAACCCCTCCTGGGTTTCACGCTTCCCTGGGCAGGGGTGACCCTGCACCCAGTACCAAGATGCGGGACGGAGTCCCTGTTAGAACTTTTTTGTGTCATTCTTGAGCGAAGCGAAGAATCCCGGCTCTTTCTTACCTCGCCCAGATTAGGATGTTGCGTTCCGCGCAACCTTTTATACGCGGGGCTTCCCCACTTTGGTGTGGGAGAGGTCGCGCGTCTGGCGCGGGTGAGGGGGAGCTTTTTTCGGGAGAGGCGGCCGGCCGCATCGCGGCCGGGAGGTGAAGGTTCTGCGACCC
>JBAWCX010000050.1:0-2091 GCA_049590495.1 Binatus sp. (SeqCode) | reverse complement strand
GCCGAGGATAATGTCGCCGAAGCGTGCTTTCAGTTTTTCAGTTAGCATCAGACAAAATCGCAGCTAGTCCCAATCGAGCGCGCCACGCTGCCATGCGTAAAGCAGCCCGATGCTTAGAATCGCGATGAAGATGAGCGCCTCGACGAAGCCGAACATCCCCAGGTGGCGCAACTCTACCGCCCATGGATATAGAAAAATCACCTCGACGTCGAACAGCAGAAACAGGATCGCCGTCAGGTAGAAGCGCACCGAGAACCGCCCCCACGCCGAGCCGCTCGGCGGGTTGCCGCATTCGAAAGACTCGCCCTTGATCTGACTGGGACGCCTCGGCCCGATCAACATGTTGAGCGTGCACATGAGACCGACGATCACGCCGGCCACGAGCAGGGTCACAGCCACTGGATACCAGGTTGTCATTCTAGATCCATCACAAGCGCTTCTTATGTCGATATGAATAGCGCATGAGCGAGTCTTTTGGAACGATCTTCGTGACTTCGGGCGCGCTGACGGTCGTCGCCCATCGCCTAACACCCGTTCGACTGCGGCGCGAATTCGTCCTCGCCGCCGGCGCTAAAGTATTAGCCGCGCGCGTCCTCGCGAACCTGAATTATTGGTGTCGAGCGGCCTTGACCGATCGTTTAAGTTCAGTCGTTGCGGGCGCAAAATGGCGAAATTCATCAGATAAATAGTGCAATTTATCCCCCCAACCGGTTTTTGATCATTATTGCTATTGACCATTTCGAGCCGTCGGACTAATGAGCAAGAATAGAATGTGAACAGATTGTTGCGGACTAAATTCCAGACGCCGGCAAATCCTTTTGCCGAAACAGGGAGTCAGTATGAATCGCGCAATCGTAACTCTCACCGCGTTGCTGCTCGTCATCGGGATTTCCAGGGCACCCGCATCCGCTCAGGTCCAACCGGGTGATTTCATCACTCCCGACAACGCCTCCAAGGTAAAGGACCTCGTCTCTCCCGGACAGTACCTGCGGGTGCTGCATGGCATGACGATCAAGGTCACGCCGACGGAGCGGATCGATTGGCCGCCGCCTTACAAGGACGCGACCGAGAAGTACTCGAGCCAGACCAGGCTGACGCCAGACCATCGCAGCCTGATTGGCTATGTCGCCGGCGAGCCGTTCCCGATTGTCGACGCGAACGATCCCGACGCCGGAACCAAGGTGATGTGGAATGTGGCGTTCCGGCCTATTTCGAGCGACGAGTACGACCTGCGCTGGTTCGACTGCGACAGCGTGTACTGGGGCAAAGGCGCGGCGTTTCATGAAATCACCGACATCGAAATCGGGCACTACGCCGGCTACAACGAAGTCGGACGCACCGAAGTCGATCCGATGCCGATCGATCCCGATTTCAAGAAAACCAGCCGCTACTTTCTCGGACTCCTATATCCTGTGCTCGCACCACAATCCGACCGTGGCACCGGTTTGATCAAGTTCCGCTACGCCGATCCGAATGTAGACGATGCCGCCTGGACGTGGACGCCCGGCGCTCGCCGCGTCCGCCGCCTGAACTACTCGATTCTCGATACCGCAAGCGGGCCGCAGGCATACGACCCGAACCATTACGAAGGTTTCAGCGGCAAGAACGAGAACTACAACTGGAAAATGCTCGGTGAGAAGACGATGCTCGGCGCGATCAACGTCACCACCGTGCCCGACATTCGATGTCCGACGGACGGCGGCGCAAGTCATTGCCCCGACAACTGGCAACTGCGGCATTATTTCATTATCGAGGGCCGTCCGCGTCCCGGCCGTGTCAACTCGCTGTTAAATCGCGAAATTATGTACGTCGATTCGGAAGCGGACTTCGTGATGGTGAACGACATGTACGATCGCAGCGGCGAGCTGTTCAACAACTACACGTCGTGGATGCACTATGCCGACCGTGCGGAGCCCGACGCCAAAATCGCGATCTATCCATTCAAGCGCGAGTTCCAGGTTGGTTCATCGACGGTCAACGTGCAGAGCGGCTTCTCGACCGTCTGCTATCACCCGTCGCAGAACTCGCCGTCGCGCGACTCGTGGTTCATCAACATGGGCTCGGTCGATCGCGACTGGTTCACGCCAGAGC
>JBAWCX010000049.1:0-3317 GCA_049590495.1 Binatus sp. (SeqCode) | reverse complement strand
CCGTCCATCGTGTTGCTTCGTACACGGCCTTCGGTGACTCCGGACATAGTTTCTCGAAATACGTTCTGGCTTCGTCTTCTTCCAGGCCCTGGAACATTAAGTCGCGTGCGATCTCGAATGGTGGGGGAACCCAGGGCTGATTCGGGTCGATCGGTAGATCGATGACGTCGCCACCCACCTCCGTTGGCACGACCGGTGTTAGGAGTACCAGGGCGGAGACAGGATGGCATTCGGCATATTTCTGAGCCGCAAGGGCGCCCATGCTGTGCGCGACGATGACTGGCGAATCCTCGAACTGGCCGGCAACGTGAGCGATCTCCTCGGTAACGTCGGCAATTCCGCGTTGTAGAAGGCCGACCTCAGGATGAGGCGCAGATCCATTATGCCCAAACCAGTTCAGCGCGTGACAGTCCCATCCTGCCTGTGCAAAGTAGGGCAGAAAGTGCACCCAGGACCAACTCCCATGGCACCCGCCGTGCACGAAAACGATAGGCCGCGGGCCTTGCACGGGTGTGAGTGGCATGAAGCGCTCAACGCGCACGCCATGAACTCGGTACTCCGTCTGATTCACGCAAACCTCACTTACGGGTGGGCAGGACTTTAGTGACGGCGCCTTTTGGAGAGATGCTACAAGATCACTAACCTGCCGTTGTGCGTCTGCAGGGAGCGAATCAATGTCGTCCAGGAATAGTTGTCGTTCCATAGTCAACCTCCTGGCGTTCATTAAACTCTGACCGCGCCATTGCCCATCGCGTTTTGTAACCACTATGAGTTCCATAAAGTGCCGGCTCGGCAAGGGCTTGGTTTGGCCGGCGAGTGTCATCCTGACGACCGAGTGCATCACTGCAAGCGTGGGACTGAGGAAGCGCACGAACTTCACCTCGCCCTCCAGGCGCGAACCTTTCACGACTGTGTCGAAGGCCTGCTGAGTGAAAACTGCGAGCTCCTGTCGCCCCTCCAGATGGGTTCCATCCCACACGACGAAATCCACCTCATCGGTGAACGGGGCGGCAAAGGCCGTGCCGTCACCCGCATTCCAAGCCTCGATCATCCTTTGAAGGATGGCACGGATGGACTTCTCGTCAGCGTCATTGGGAGTTTGAGTTTGATCCCGATTTAATCCTATCGAGTCGATCGGCGTTTGCTGTGACATCAATTGAGCCCTCTCTTTGCCGCGTTGTCTGGAAACGAATCGACCGTTTTCATGCACTTCGCGTTCGCTTTTATCAAGACGGCAGCGCCGCGGCCTTGTCGAATCCGTCAGTTCTCTCCGTTTGAGTAGCGGCAACTGATAGGGCGTGAAAAGTCGCTTCACAATCTCGCGGATCCGCAACTCCGACATAAAAAGTGGCTTTAACCTTAAAGATATTTGCGGGACAGCACACTAGCTGTTCCGGCCCAGCCAACGGGAGCCATATAGCTGCCCTGCGAGCCCTAACTGATGCGTGTAGCCACAACAGTCCGCGCGGGCGGGATTGAGACTCACGTGACACGGGCTCAGTATAGAAATCATGGCGGCAAGGTCGCTGGAACAGTTCTCAGAAAATTACCGCGACACGATTGATCGCCTGTATTCCATTAGCAACGCAGCGGCGTGGCAAGTATCGCTGCCGTCTTTCGCAGGCGCGTTGGGGCGAAGCTTCGAGCGCCGCTTCGGCGCGGATTCGAGCGCCGTCCCGCGCGCAGAAGCCGTAAGCTTCCTCGATTCGATTCATGCCGCCGATCTTGCGCTCGCTATCGGATGCCGCGATGGCAACGCCGAGGCCTGGCGTCATCTCGTCGCGACGTATCGCGCGCGCGTTGACGCCTTTGCGCACGCAGTGCTCGGCAACTCCTCGCGCGCGAGCGAGATCGCGGATTCGCTGTGGGCGGATCTTTACGGTTTGCGAGTCTCCGGCGGCGATCGCTGCTCTCCGCTGGCGCACTACGGCGGGCGCAGCTCGCTGATGTCGTGGCTGCGGGTCGTCGTCACCAGGCTCGAAGCCGATCAATGGCGCGCGACGCGACGCACGTAGGCGCTGGACGAGACGCGCAACCACAAAAGCAACTCCAGCGTCTTCGCCGACGCGACCGAATCGCCCGATCCCGATCGCGCAAAGCTGCTCGCTGCCCTCGAGCAATCGATTCGCGAAGCCCTGAACGCGCTGCCGCCGGGCGACCGGCTGCGGCTTTCATATTATTATGTGCAGAATCTTACGCTCGCGCAGACCGCGGCTTTGATCGGCGAGCATGAGTCGAGCGCGTCGCGCAATCTCGCGCGCGCCAGGACCGACATTCGCGATCGCGTCACGCTCATGCTGCGCCGCGAGCATCATTTCAGTGACGATCAAATCGGCCAATGCTTCGAGTATGCGACCGGCGATTGGCCGTTCGACCTCGGCCGCATGCTGGCGCTGGGAAAGTGATGGGAGACGAGAAGAATCAGGATAACCGCCTTGACGCGATGATTCGCACGAGTCTCGCGTCCGGCCTCGATACGTCGGGCACGGGATGTCCCGACGCGGATCTGCTTGCGGCATATGCGGAAAACGCGCTCGCGCCGGATGAGCGCGTCAAATGGAATGCGCACGTCGCGGGATGCGCCGTTTGTCAGCGCCAGCTTGCGGCGCTCGCGCGAGCGGGTGCGATCGGGGATGGCGAGGAAGTCGAAACGGTCGATGCCGGCGAAGCTCGCGAGGAAGCCGGCGGATTCTGGCCGTCTGTCCGCAGCGCCCTACGATTCATGATCGGCCCGTTCCCACTCTCCGTCGCGCTTCACGTCGCGCTGCTCCTCTTCCTGATCATCACCATCCACGAGCAACGCGGGCGCGAGTTGATCATGGTGAACCTGGAGGCGGGTGGCGGCGGCGGTGGCGGCAACGAGATGCAGGATCTCGACATGCCGGAAGTGCCGATGCCCGACACTGCGCCGCAACAGATGGAGCAGCCGACCGCGGTCGACACCTCGCAGGCGGTCGGCCTGGCCAATGACTACGTGCGCGCAGCCGGCGGCGGCGGCATCGGAATCGGCCGTGGCGGCGGCATGGGCTCGGGCTACGGTCATGGCATCGGCTCGGGCTTCGGTGGGTTCATCGGCGAGCTGCGGCGCAAGGGCCTCGACGTTGTGCTGGTAATCGACGGCACCGGCTCGATGAAACTGATCATCGACGACGTCAAAGCCAAGATGCAGCAGCTGGTGCAGTCGATTCATCGGCTGGTGCCTATCGCGCGAATCGGCATAATCGTATTCGGCGGCAAGGGCGAGAAGATGAATATCCAGCCGCTGACGCTGTCGCCGCAAAAGCTGAGCGACTTTTTGAACGGCATCCAGGCGATGG
>JBAWCX010000048.1:0-4367 GCA_049590495.1 Binatus sp. (SeqCode) | reverse complement strand
CCCGCGACGCGCTCCTGCAGCTCGCCGGAAAATTCCTCGACCACTTCCTGCAGGTCGTGACTGGTCTCCTTGATTCGCGGCGACAGAATCCTGATCACGGCGACGTAAAACGGGATAACTATCAGCGAGATCCACGCCAGCCGCACGTTCAGGTAAAACAACAACCAGATCACGAAGCCCAGCGAGACCCCGTCCATCCAGATGTTGATCATCGCGGAACCGACGAAGTTCTGCGCCATCGAGATGTCGGAAATAAATCGCGAGACCACCGCGCCCGAGGTCGTGCGATCGAAAAACGAATGCGACAGCCGCTGCATGTGCTTGTAGAGCGCGTAGCGCAGATCGAAGATCAGCCGATGACCCGCCATGCTCGCCCAGTAGTTGCGGTAGTAGGTCGCAATCGCCTGGACGATGAACAGCGCGAACAGCGCTGCGGTCAGTGCTTCGAGCTTGGCCGCCGATCCCGTGCCCAGATGCAGCGTGGCTGCGAGCGAGCTGCACCACCTGTCGATCATTCGGTTCAAGTGCTCGAGATGCGGCTGCGGAACCAGCAGAACGTCGAACACGTATTTGAAGGCGAGCGGAAACGCGAGCGGCAGCGTGAACTTCAGGATGCCCATGACGGAGCCGCCTGCCACCAGCCACAGATGGGGCCGCACGTAGCCGAGAAACCGCACCAGCGCGGTCGGCGGAACGATGCGGTCGAAGATTCGCTCGAAAAAACCGCGGCTACGTTGGTCGGGTTCGTCGGGAGCGCCGGCGGGCTCACCAACGGAACAATCCGGCGTCTCCGGCGCGCCGGCTATCACTACAGAACGATTTGGCATGCCGACAGCTTAGCAGTCGTGCGAGCATCAGAAAATATGTCGATCACGGCGAACTCAAGCGACTAAGACATGTAGGCCGGGAATCCGGCGACAACCCACGAAGGAGTATAACGATGAAGTTTCTATGCGCGGTTTATTTCGAACCCGAAACATTGGCGGCTCTTTCGCCAAGCGAAAAGGCCAAGTTGGACCGTGACTCTATGGCCTATGATGATGAGCTGCGCCGAAGCGGTCACTACCTGGTTTCCAACGCTCTCGATCCCGTCAGCCGCGCCCGTACAGTGCGAGTTCGCCGCGGCAAAACGATGGCCACCGACGGACCGTTCGCCGAAACCAAGGAGCACCTGGGCGGCTTCATCCTCATCAATGCGGCGGACATAGACGAGGCCGTCGAGATCGCCGCAAAGATTCCGTTGGCAAAACTCGGCAGCATAGAGGTTCGCCCCACGATGACAATCCGCAGTAAGGCCTAATCAAGAAATGAGAGACTGTGTTACGCGGCCGCCGAAATGCGATCGATCATTGCTGGAATTTTGCTGCGCTCGGCGTGCCCGGTGAGGCCGGCCGCCGCGATTCGCTCCATGTACTCGTGCACCGCCAGCCGGATGAACTTCGCGGTCGCGATTCGCCCTTTGTCGACTTGTGTCCTTTCGAGGCCGCCGCCGCAGATGATGATCATAGGCTCCAGCAGCTCTGGACTGCCAATCAATCCGAGCAGCGCGTGCTCGGTATGATCGAGATACCCCTCGATCGCGTTAGCTTCGAGCGGGCGATGCTTCAAATGATAGCGCAGTTGGCCCAGTCCGTAGGCGGTCTGGCGCGCCGCGTCCTGCATCGCGTAGCGCATGATCTTGCGGTCGACATTGGTCGGGGCAAACGCGCCCACTTGCCGGTATAGCGTTAGCAGGAGTCCCGCCAGCGACAGGTTGATCGACACCGAACCCTGCGGAAACTGATCCGCCCACAGCCATTCCTTGAGTCCCTGCTCTCCCGTTGCGCTGGCGCGGCCCAGTCCCGCACCGCCGAACAGCGCGCGCTTGCGAAACACTTCGAACAGCCGCGACGCGTCGAGCATCTGCGCGCACATCCAGCTCTTCAGCTCGAGGAAGTCCTGGTTGATCAGCGAGACCCACTTCGACGGGAAATCCATCGAGACGATCTGGCACTCCTGCAGAAACGTGTAGAGCTGCGCGCACGCCATCTCGAGCTCGGGCGCCAACGGATGAGCATGCAGCTCCGTCCACGGAATATCGGTCGCCGGGACCCATCGCCGCGCCTTGACCTCTTCGTAAAGTTCCGCGACGTTGTCCGACCATACATCCGACTTGCGATTCACGACGTAGCCCATGTCGGGCAGCTTGCCGACCTTCTCGCTCCCGCGCGACACCATCGACTGGCTGGTGCGCACGTCTTCCGGAATGTTGGTATAGCCATAAGTGCCGACGTTCAGGTCCTGGTAGGTGAGTCCACGCTTCGGATCCGACGCGCGTCCTGTCAGACGTTCGGTCTTAGCATCGTACCAGTGCAGGCCTAAGTGTCCCTCCATCACCTTCTGGGCGGCTTGGAGGACTGTTTCGTCGACTGTGTAATCCTTGTCAGCGTAAAATGCCACTTAGGAACCTAACCCTTAACCCATTTTTTCGGGCCCGCACGGGAACGGGAGACTGGATTTAAAAAGACTTAGTTCAGTTTGATGCCCGCGTTCTCGGCTGCGGCCCGGCCCATCTCGTACATCTTATAGAGCTTTGAACGGTCGCGACGCTCCGGCATCCCGCACTTATCCAGTCGCTCGAAATGCTCTTGCATCTGCTTAAGGTTGAACTGCGTCGTGACCTTAATTCCCTGCTCGATATTTTCCTTTTTGAGTCCGCCGCCGGCCAGAATGATGAACGACTCGGTCAGCTCGGTCGCGGCCGCGCCGGCGAACGAAATGTTTTCGGCTTCATCCAGATGCGCATGCAGCACTTCGCGCTTCTCGGGAAAATGTTCGAGCACGTATTTGAAATGCTGCATGCCGTAGCCGACGTGCCGCGCTTCATCCTGCATCACGAGCCTGAAAATCTTCTTGTCGACGTCGGTCGGCGACAAGTACTCGCTGAAGCGGAAAAGCGTCAACACGTTGCCTTCCGCGACGAGGTGCAATGCCACCGACATCTCGCTGAACGAATCGGCATCGCGCAGATGCTTCAGCGCCATCTCGTTGATCGGACTCGCCTGCATCAGGCCCCAGCCTGTGGTGAGCGCGCGCTTGCGGAAGACCTCGGCGTGACGCGCCTCGTCCATCGCCTGCGCCGCGATGAAAGCGCGCACCTCGATAAAATCCGGATTGAGCCGCGGCAGCCACATCGCAGGCGTGTCAGTCGCGATCATTTCCACTTCAGTCAGGAACGTCATCAACTGCGACAACGCCTTGCCGGTGACCTCGGGCAGTTCTACACCGTCCAGGCGGTCCCACGGAATGTCAGTGGTTGCGTTCCACTGCCGCGACACCGCTTCCTCGTAATAGCTCTCGGTGTTGAACGCCCATAGCTCACTCTTGCGCGAGACCCATGGCTGCGCGTCGGGCACGCCATCGGGGATCTCGGCGCCGCGCGGCGCATAGGAGCGGTTGTTGCGAACCTTCTCAGGTATGTCGGTGAAGCCATAGGTGCCGAGGTTAAGGTCTCGATAGGTTAGTCCGCGGCGTGGATTGGCTTCCTCGGGACTGATTTTCTCAGTGGCAGATTTCATCCACGACAGGTCCATCTCGCCGGTCCTTATCGTATACAGCCACTTGTCGATGAAGTCCTTGTCCTCGGTGAAGTTCGTGGTCGAAAGGTATGCCATGGGCAGCCGCGCCTCCGCGCCTAGTTGAAACTCACTTCGAGCTTGCTCGATAGGTCGAAAAATTCCTGGATCGATTCCATGAACCGGTAAAGTTTGTCGTGACCGTCGGGATCGTCGTAGACGATCTTCAAGCGCTCGCCGAAATGCGCCAGGGTATTGATGTCGTGGGCGGCGTCGGCCTCGCCGTTGCGCCGGATGTTCTCGATCATCTCGCGCCAGACCTGCGAGTCGCCCTGGATCTGAAAATCGACTTTCTTCAGATCGATCGCCGGGACTTCGCTGACGTTCTTGAGGTCGAAAACCTCGAATTCGAGCACGAAGTTGCGCGCCTTGGCGTTGACGCCGACGCTGACGCCGAAGGTCGTATCGATGAAGCCGAGGCGGCGGAATTTTTCCTCGTTGGCGGCCATCTGAGCCTTAAGCGCCTCGAAATACTCGGTCGAAGGAAAGCTAATCACCATAAAATCGATGAACCGTGCCGGTCTCCCAATAAATTGATCAATGCTGCATGAATGTTAGGGGCAAACGGCTCAAGAAGGCAAGCCAAACGGCGTTTTTGTGGTGACGGAACGCCGCTACGTCGCGATGGTCTGTTCCGCGGCACATTCGGAATCTTCAGCAAATTGGTCCCTCACCCGCCCCCTCGAAGACGAGCGTGGGCCGCGTGTCTGTGACACCTCCCCACAACGGGCGAGGCGAAGAACATTTCCGGCT
>JBAWCX010000047.1:0-17767 GCA_049590495.1 Binatus sp. (SeqCode) | reverse complement strand
GCATATCGCGCGATCGGTTCGGCGGCCCAGGGGAAAGTAGATCAGATGACCGCGGGCGGCGGAGTCCCGGGTGGATTTTCGGCGGCCGGGTATGAGCTGGCGCATACCTGGGCTCGATCCGCGATAGCGGAAGCATTGGGCAGTCTCGGACAGGTCGAGATCGCTTTTGGACTGCTGGCAGAAGCCCGGGACGTGATGGAGCGCAACGACGAGCGATACGTTGAATCCGAACTTTACAGGATTGATGGCGAATTAAAGCTGAAACAGTCGCATCACGGCACTTCCACTCGGGCCGGCGGACCGGAAGTTAATGCGGAGGCCGAGCAAAGTTTTCTCAAGGCTATTGAAATTGCTCGCCACCGCGGTGCGAAGACTCTCGAACTCCGAGCGACGACCAGCTTGAGCCTCATGTACATGAGCAGCGACAAACGAGGAGAGGCTCTTCGTATACTGCAGCCCATTCACGATTGGTTCACTGAGGGATTCGAGGGGCAGGAGCTAAAAATCGCTGGAGAGATTTTGGCCGATCTCAAATCGCCGTCGCCATGAGTGCGCCAGGCGCACACGGAACCCTGGCCCCTTCGCTTACCCCAGGCGCGGAGGCAGTTCCCTCTCCCGCGGAGCGGGCGAGGATAATTTGGTACTGCAGCCGGACCTATAGGGGAAGTGGAACCAGATTGGCTAGGGGTTGCGCGGTTCACGCTTGATCTTGAGCGTGGTATATCGGATCGTTCGTCGGTCTTGTCAGCGCGGAGTCCTATAGAGACGAGTGACCACTAAGTCCACACATAAGCCGATCAGGATCGCAATTGTAGGCGGAGGGTGTGCTTCAATTGCGGCGGCTTTCGAATTGAGCCGGCCGCAACATCACGGGAAATATGCCATCACGATTTACCAGGTTGGTTGGCGGCTAGGCGGGAAGGGAGCTTCGGGACGCGGGCCCGCCAATCGAATCGAAGAGCATGGGCTCCACGTCTGGATGGGATTTTATGAGAACGCCTTTCGGCTCTTGCGCGAATGCTACAGCGAGCTGAATCGCGATCCTCGAAAGTGCCGACTCGCCGACTGGCGCGACGCGTTTACTCCAGAACCTATAAATGGGGTGCTGGATCGCCTGGGCAGCGGCGCCTGGCATCCGCGGCTCACGAACTTTCCTCCAACCGACGGTCTGCCTGGCGACCCGCTATCCGAGCACAACCCTTTCAGTATCAGGGGCTATCTGCTCGGCGGTATCGCGACGTTGCGAGTGCTGTTGAGCGCGGCCCAGCTACAATCGACCCAGGGTTCCTTTCAGGGATTCGATGCGAGTGATTTTGCCTGGCCAAGTGGCAAAACGGTAGAACTGCTCTCGGAGAGCATGTCGCGTTTGCTGAAGTACGGGATCGTCGCGAGCTTCACCGGCTTGATCGAGGCGGTGGGAATTTTGCAGGTAGGTCTTGACGCCGTACCTGGTCTGAGCGAAGGACTGCTATCGCGCTTTTGTGAAGCGCTCTCGTCATCGGCACGCGCCGTTCTGCAGCCGCTGGTCGAGCGTGATGACGAGATCCGCTGGCTCTGGGAAGTCACCGACCTGGTGATGGCAGTGATTCTCGGGATACTGCGCTTTGGCCTGCTCACCGATCCGCGCGGATTCGATGCGATCAACGACTACGAGCTGAGACACTGGCTGGCCTTGAATGGCGCCTCGGAGGGCACGCTGGATTCGGCGTTGTTGCGAGGATGCTATGACCTGGGGTTCGCATACGAGGATGGCGACGAGGCGCGACCGTCGATCGCGGCAGGCCAGGGCGTTCGCGGGGCGCTAAGGATGTTCTTTACCTATCGCGGCTCGATTTTCTGGAAGATGCGCGCGGGCATGGGAGACGTGGTGTTCGCGCCCTTTTACGAATTGCTGCGAAGACGCAACGTCAGGTTCGAATTCTTTCACCGGCTGGAAAGCGTCAAGCTTGCGCCGCCGGATCGTCTGAAGGCGGATGAACGGTGCTATGTCGAGGCACTGGAATTCGATGTTCAGGCACAGATCAAGTCCGGTAAGGAATATGAGCCGCTGATCGATCTAAACGGCCTCGCTTGCTGGCCATCGAAACCTGACTTCGACCAGCTAGCCGATGGTCAACGGATGGCCGAGGAGCGGTGGGATTTCGAGTCGCACTGGGACAAGCGGAAGGTAGGGACCAGAAGGATCCGGGTAGGCGCCGACTTCGACGCGGTCATACTCGGTGTAGGGTTGGGCGCGATACCTTATGTCTGTCGGGAGATCATCGACCACGATCGCCGGTGGCAAGACCTGGTCAAGCATTGCAAGACGGTTGCAACGTCGGCGTTCCAGATCTGGATGCGAGAAGATATCGAGCACCTAGGATGGAGGCATAATCAGTGCACCGTCACCGCGTTCGAAAGACCGTTCGACACGTGGGCCGATATGCGACATCTGATAACAGAGGAAGCATGGAGTACGAGGCCGCGAGCGATCGCATATTTTTGCGCGGCTCTGCCGGATGGCGAGCTTCCGCAGGTATCGTCGAACATTGACTATCCGGCGCAATGCCGGGACAAAGTGAGGCGGGACGCGGTACGGTTTCTCAATCGCAGCATCCGGCATCTTTGGCCACGCGCGGTCCGGCGCGGCGGGTTCCGATTCGATTTGCTGATGGACTATGCGCATCCCGACGAACCAAGCGGAGAAGGCGATGAGTCCGCATTCGATACCCAGTATTGGAGCGCAAATGTTAACCCATCCGACAGGTACTGCCTGACAGTGCCAGGAAGCGTGAAATACCGGATCTCGCCACTTGACAACAATTACGATAACTTTACCGTGGTTGGCGACTGGACTGATTGCGGATTCAATCAGGGTTGCGTCGAGGCGGCCGTGATGTCGGGCCGGCTCGGAGCACATGCGATTTCGGGCTTGCCGTGGCTTGATGAGATTGTCGGTTACGATCATCCGTAGCGGCAGCCCAAAACCGAAGCGAGGGGACATGCGCTCGTGAACGACAACGATCGGTTTCATAGAGACGACCCCGAGCGGGGCTATCCGCGGCGCAATATGTCGGAAGGATTGCGCAGCGACGATCCCTGGGGCGTGCGTCCCGGGCCGGGCAGACCCGGGCAGTTCCATGACTCGCGCGAGGACGCAGTCAACGATGGCGTCGATGACGCCTATCGGGTGGCCGATGAGCATATGCGCGAAGGGCAGTGGCGGGCGAGCTCGCGAAACCAGCGCGGCTATGGCTGGCGACCGCCAGGATACGGCTCGCCTTTCGGGGGCGGATACGGCGGCCGTTACTCTGACGGGCTGCTGGAACAGGTGATGCGGGTTTACCTCGACATGATGGGTCTGGTCGGCAGCATGATGAGCGGGCTCACGCGCCCGCCTTATCCGCAATACCCGCCATATCAGCGGCCGTATGAAGATCGCCGCGAGCCGGAGTACCGCTATGCGCCCGGCCCGCCGCCGCGAGCGCGCTCAGCCCCGGTGCGAGTCGAGGTAACTTCGAATCAACCGAACCACATAGCTCTCGATTTGAAACCGCTCCGTCCTGGGGTTTTGCTAACTGTTCCGCCCCTGCGAGCGTTGAACAACAACCGGTCTGAGTTGCGCGATGTCGAGCTCGACACCGCAAACGATCGCTGCGTGCTTCGAGTCCACATTCCGGATCCGCAACCGCCCGGGCTCTACACGGGGGTCGTGGTTGACGCGCGCACCGGAGAACCATGCGGCACATTGGCGATCCAGGTGGGAAACCAGGCGGAACAAACCAAGGACGCTGCGGCGAAACCGCAAGGTTGACGGCCGGCAATCCGGCTAGGCGCAAGCCTGCAGAAACGCTAGGTTAGGCGGAGCCGCATATCGAGAGACGAAGGGAGGAGTCCATTTATGCATCACCACTCACATCGGCACGACGACTGCTGTGAGTCCTCAGAGCGTTGCTGCGAACCTCCGATCTCCTGGCCTCAGCGGCCTTCGTTCGGCGGCTTCCCGATGTTTTGGCCGATACCACTACCCATTCCCATGTTACCGTCCTTTGGACCATGGGGCGGAATGCGATCGAGTTATGAAGGGCATGACTATTCACGTCGGAGGCACGATATGTATCAATATCGATGTTGCGAACGATGTGGTGAATATGAGTGTCGATGCGAGCGGCGCTGCTGCGAGCGATGCGGTGAGTATGAGTGCCGCTGCGAACGGCGATGCGAACGATGCGGTTGCATAGACTGTCGATGCGGAAGTTACCGCGGCGGCAGAGCCGTCAAGTTGATTGTGCTGCCCGACGATCTAAAGCTCAATTTCGCGATTAGTATTTTTCCAGAATGTTTGCCTTCCCATGTATACCCGCTGGTGAAGCCTCTGAGAGGCGAGGACTATGGCGAAACGATCAGCACTGTCTCGGCTCGCAGTTACCAAGGTGCCGTCGAAATAGTGGTGACGCTGGCAAAACCTCCCAAGGCCGACCGCTACTTGGGATTTGTTTACGATCACGGTCACATGGACAGGGAGATTGCACTCCTGAAGCTCAGAATCTTCTAGCAGCCGCTCCGAATGGATCTCGGTGTCAGACGTTCGTCGGGAATCGTGGCGGAGAAGCTGCGCGAGTACGGCTCGATAGTTCGCGACGAACTCCAGCGTTACCTGCCACAGCGCGAGCCGCGCCGCTTTCTTTACGACCTGGTAGCTGATTATCCGCAGCGTGGCGGAAAGATGATGCGTCCGTCGCTGTGCATTTCCACTGCGCGCGCCTTTGGTGCGAGCCTGGATGAAGCCCTGGGAACCGCGATTGGGATCGAGCTGATGCACAACGCGTCGCTGGTCCATGACGATATCGAGGATGAAAGCGAGGAGCGTCGCGGACGTCCCACCCTGCATAGACTACATGGCGTTCCACTGGCGATTAACGCCGGCGACCTGATGAGCCTGATGAGTCTCCGGCCGCTGATGGACAGTATCGATTTTCTCGGCCCCGAGCTCGCCCTGCGAATAATCGAAGAGACGGATATGATGGCGCGGGAGACGGCCGAGGGTCAGGCGATGGATCTCGGCTGGCGACTCGAAAACACGACCTCACTGTGCACTGACGACTACCTTCAGATGGTGCTGAAGAAAACGTGCTGGCTCACAACCATCCACCCCATCCGGGTCGGTGCGCTGATCGGGACGCGCGGCCAAGCCGACCTCGACTCTTTTTTTCGTTTCGGGTTTTTCCTCGGCGCCAGTTTTCAGATCCAGGACGATCTGCTGAACCTTGCGCAGGACGACGGGCGCTACGGCAAGGAACGTGACGGCGACCTCTGGGAAGGCAAACGAACGCTGATGCTAATTCATCTGCTGCAGCACTCAACCGACGAGGAACGCGAGCGCCTATGTGCGCTGTTGAGCTGCCGGCGCGAGGAACGCACCGCGTCGCAGGTATGCTGGCTGCACCGACTGATGGTCGAGCGTGGCAGTATCCGGCACGCGCGGCAGATCGCAAATGGCCTCGCGGGCGCGGCGCTTCACGAGTATTCGCTGCTCTTCGCGCATCTCGAGGACTCGCCCGACAAGCAGTTTCTCGAGGAAATAGTGCCTTGGGTTATCGAGCGGGACGTGGCATGACGCTCGAATCCGCGAGGCCTGGCGGCCGGGCTCCGCGAATCCCGCCGCCGACACCTTAACGCTCATCGCATCCGAGGAAAAGCAAATGCGTAGGACGCTGCCCCCCTTTCGCTCATTGATCGTGGAGCAGCCCCTCTGCAGTCAGAACCGCTCGATCATGCCGGGCGTTACGCGCCATGTTTTCACGCTGCGCGCAGACATGGCTCGGCTGCGCCGCTTTATCGACTCGTACCTCAATTTTGTCGACGACGACATGCCGCCGCCGTTCTACTTTCAGCCCGTGGCGCCGTTCGTTACGTTCGAGCTGTTATACTACCCATACCTGACGGTCGCATCGCGCAATCTCATCTCATACCCCCAGCGGGAGATGAGCTTTTCGATTCCGATCGAATGTTACGCAATCGAAGACGGCGTGTTGGTGTTCAAGCAATACGCGGTTTGCGTGCCGTTTTTGTATGTCGACGAGGAGCTATCAGTTGTCAGCGGCCGCGATTTGTTCGGACTTCCGAAAGTCGCCCTGAAGTTCGAAAATCTGATCGACCAAATCTTGCCCGACTCGCCCACCCAAATCGCCCGTTTAACCCTTCGCGTCCCGGGACCAGCGGGCGACATCTATGCGCCGTTCGTCGAAGTGTATCGCGATCCTCCACGCTACACTTCGGTCCGCCAGACTCCCGCGAATCTGATTAACGCTCTGCCCGACGCGATCCGCGGGTATTCCGCCTCTGCCACTGATGCATGGGAGGCATTCTTACAGCCTCCGATTAGAGGTTACGACAACCAGCGCGACTTGCAATCAATGCTTGGAATGCTGCGCGCTGGCAGCGACATGCTCTCGGCGGGCTTTCCCATTTTCCCGTTCATGCGGCAGGCGCCGCAGTTCGCTAGAAGCTCTGCGGACGAGCAACTCGGCCCGCTGTTTTCCGACATGATTAGTCTGAAGCAGGCTCGGGACGCGGAGCACCCCGAACTCGTCAGCTATCAATCTCTGGTCAGATCGACAATGTATCTCGACCGGCTCAACGATGTAGGATTTTTCTTCGGCCCGCTAGCGAGCGACCCCACCAGCGATATAACTGTCAAAATTCACAATCTCAGCGGCCAACCGTTGGTGGAATCACTGGGCCTGGTGACCGAGGATACTTCCTCAGGAGGTGGAGCCGGCCGATCGGTAGGAGCCGGTGGGCGAAAAGATGATTCGCCGGAGTCTGCACAGATGGTGTCGACGTTGAAGCCGGTCCTCCCTTATTGGCTGAATGTGGATCTCGCTTATGGTCTCGGCACCACCTTGTACTGGCGCGGCCGCAACACGCAGTGGTCCAGCACCGACGATCCAGGACCGTCAGGTGGCCGCAATCGCTATCTTACCTTCGGCAGTGGCGCCCTGCAGGAAGAGGCGTCACCCGTGGTATCGCCGGATAGCCTCATCTGGGTACTTCAGCTGCCGTTGGATGACGACGGCCCCGAGCTATTGGATCGCCTATGTTCGGAGCATCTGAAAAACGACTGCTATGAGTTCCAATTCGACAAGGACCAGGACCCACCTTGCATTTGGATGTTTATTAGAAACATGGATAACACCGGCGCAGGATCGGGACCCGACGTCGAGCAGGAAGTCGAGTTCGCGGTAATAGTAAAATGGTTTGACAAGAGAAACGGCAACGCCGGGGGGCGGTCGCTCGGGTCCGCGTTAATGCCTCTCTATGTTCTCACCGACAATCAAACAGCGGTATTCACAGAGAGCGAAGTCTACGGCTGGCCAACCGTCCGCGCGGATATCGATTTTGAGGGTAGCTGGACTGCCACACCTCCGGGTTCTGCGATGAACGTGAAAACGCTTCTTCTGCCCGAACTCTATTCCGGGGGTGCGCCAGATAACCGGAGCATCGTTAAAGTGAAAGTCAATT
The DNA here is from genome assembly GCA_049590495.1 of Binatus sp. (SeqCode). Taxonomy (GTDB): domain Bacteria; phylum Desulfobacterota; class Binatia; order Binatales; family Binataceae; genus Binatus. The sequence continues at coordinate 10,264 of JBAWCX010000047.1, read as the reverse complement.
TTCCCGGCTTCTCCGGGCTTCCAACATCTTTCAACAAGGCTGCAGGACCTTTGCCTTTCCCAAGTGTCGCTCTGAAGCAGATCGAGGACTGTCGCCTACCCGATCGGGCGGATTTTCAGGCGATAGTCTTTCGTGTACTGAGATTCGAGGCGCTCAACGAGGAAGCGACCAAAGCGACCGAGGCGCTCGACAAAGAAGCGACCGAGCCGCTCCACAAGGAAACGACCGAGGCGCTCACGGTAGAGGCCCCGGAGTTCAAGGAACAGATCAGGGAAGAGTTCGTGGTAGGCCGCTTCGAAAAACTGGCGGTAGGTATCGAAGCATCCCCGACGGTCCTCGACGCAACGCAATGGTCGGTGACTATCTCCCGCTACCAGTCTGTGCCGTTGGTCCGCAAAGTGGGCCTGAAAGTTGGCAGTAGGACGGCGGGTGACTACACGACAGACGAGGTAATCTATCCACTTAATGTTTATGCGCTGCCATCAAGCATAGAAGAGCTGGGAGCGCTCAACCTGGCGTGGCGGCTCGGAAACTCTCCGTGGATGTCGCACGTCGACCCGGTAGCGGAGCTCGAAAAGATTGCACCGGGAACAACCGACGGCGGGCAGGGGCTGCCGACGTTCTCTGATTATCTGTCGAAGGTCGCCATTTTCAGCAGTACTTGATGCTGCGATACCAGTCGATCGAATCCTGAAGGGTCTCCAGAAGGGGGCGGACTCTGATTCCCAGCTCGCGAAACGCGGCGCAGGGCGGCATCCACTCGTGCTGATACATCAGAATCGGTGCGAGCGATTTGATTGGCGTGTTGCTGTTTGCAACTCCCATCATTGCCTCCAGCGCGAGGCTGGCAAAGGCAGTGACCGAGATTGGCGCGGTAAGAGGCCGCATCTCAACTCCCGCCAGCTCGCAAATCCAGCTGAATAGATTCTGCGCCGAGATATTGTGGCCGCTCAGCAACATCGGGCGGCCGTAAAACTCCGCTTCGATCGCACCAACTAATCCTTGCGCTACTTCGCGGACATCCAGCACGTTGAGAATTTGCCGTACCGCACCCGGCACCTCGCCGCACAGTAGCCGCGGGATCAGGCAAAGCTCCCTATCGTGGATATCCCACGGCCCCAGGCACATCGTAGGATTGACGATCACAGCTCGCAGGCCTGCACCCGCCGCGTCCATGACGAGATCCTCGGTGCGTTGCTTGAGCGCAAAGTAAGGATGCATTCGCATCGCGAGGCCGGCGCCCCAATCTTCAATCTTTTCACTTGGCCGCTTGAGCGTCGTGAACGCACTCACGTAACCGAACACGCAATTCCGCCGCGCCACCGCATCGAGCAATTCACACATTCTGGCTTCGGCGTAATATTGCGCGCCATCGAACAGATTCGCCGGATAAGGAGCCGCCGCATCGATCACGATTTCGTGCCCCTCGACCCATTCCTCAAGTTGGCCGAGAGCGAATTGGTCGCCAGGCCAGGATCGAATCGCCAGGCCTTCGAGGTTCGGCCTCGGCCCTTGACGCCGGTACGCTGCGGTTACTTCATATCCGCGCGCCAGCAATTCCCGGGCGACGGCGTTGCCGATATGTCCAGTCGCGCCAAGGACCAGTGCCTTCATCGCTATCCTACCGTGGCCTGCTGTGCGCTGGTCCCGACGCGGATAATTTCCACGTGATGCGTAGTGTTAGCGGCGAGGACCAACCATCCAATCGTTCACCAGGTCTATGAACCGGGAGCCCATACCGAGCCATAGCCCGGTCAGGTCGGGGAAAAGCGCCGCGACTTTCTGAGCAGTAGAGAAGCCAAGCGGAACGTCAACCTCGGCCAGCCCCAGCACGATCGCGGCGATCACCCCCCAGCTGACCCACTCCGGCGGGATCCTCAAGTCCCCCAGTGCCCAGGCGCGTGCGTTCCATTCGGGATTGTCGAGCATCTCGGTATCGACCGAAGCCGGCACCACGAGCGAGGCAATGACACCTGAACCAAACAGCTCGACCCGCAGGCTTTCGGTAAACCCGATCAACGCGAATTTGCTTGCGGAGTATCCGGAAAGCGTGGCGCCGCCGCGCCTGCCGGCTATTGATGCGATATTGACGATATTGCCGCAGCCTGAGTCCTGCATGATCGGCAGAACCGCGCGGGTCATGTGAACGGCGCCGAAAAAGTTCACATCCATCATCTGGCGCAAGTCCTCGACGTTGGCTTCGGTGAACAATGACGGTATCAAGACGCCGGCGTTGTTCACGGCAATGTCGACAGTGCCAAACTCATCGCAAGCCTCGGCGACTGCTCGGTCGACCTGCGCCTGTTCGGTCACGTCGCAAACAATCGGGAGCGCCTCGATTCCGAACTCAGTCAACTCGCCAGCGAGATCGCGCAAGAGTTGAGCGCGGCGCGCGATCAGCGCGACGTTCGCCCCCTGGCTGGCGAGCATGGTCGCGAGGTCACGGCCAATCCCACTCGACGCGCCGGTAACGATTGCGTTGCGTCCGGCAAACATCCCGCTACTAACGGAACTGCGAAAGCCACTCATCGTGCGACCTCGAGTTTGATCTACGTAGCCAATTCTTCAAGCAGGGCCCGGGCCTGTACAAGGTCAGGTGTATCGAATCCCTCGGTGAACCAGTCGTAGGCCGTCCGCACTATGCTGCCCGCTTCGGCCTCGCGCCGCGAACTCTTCAGCAAACGGCCCAGGTCAACGGTGGCGCGCAGTTCCCAACTCTTCGACGCCTGGAGTTGCGCCTTGGTGATGGCCGTTCTCAGGCACATTTCCCCTTCTTTCCGAAGCTCGTCGGCACGATCTCCCGCGATGCCCGGCGACGCGGCAAGCTGCTGCAGCAGACTCGCTTTCACCCTCCAGGTCTCAGGCTCAGTCATCCGCCCGCTGGTTTCCTCCATGACGGAGAATGCCTGCTCGATCATGGAAAGACCGGCGTCGGCCTGTCCCACCACACCACAGCACTCCGCCAGCACGGTGTAGTTGTGCGGCTGATAGAGTTTAGCCTCCGACGCGTATTGGGCGTCAAAGGCCCTTTGTACTCGATCGATGCTCCCCTCCGAAGCGTGCCCCAGGATTCTACACGCGTCCATTGACCAACCGATCGATGTTTGCAGCCATTCGAATTGCTTGGCGGTTGCGTCGCGCAGGGCGCGCTCGCCGATTTCAAGGGCCTTGCTGAATTCGCCGCGAAACATGACGACTATGTGAAGGTGAATTCGTGAGAAAGAACTGGCGAAACGATTCTTCGATTCCTCCGCCTCGCGCACGCCTTGCTCCGCCGCCGCTACGGCCTGGTCGGGATAACCCAGCATCCACAGCACCATCGCGTCGATCCCAAGAGAAAAGATCTTCGCCCTTCCGCCCACAAGCGGCACCGCCACGTTGTCTCGAAATCGTGCGGCTTCAAGGTGTCTGTGGGCCGAAACCAGATCGCCCCGACAACACTGCGCGTGACCCAGTATAAAGTTGCCGGAGCTGGCTGAATCTGCTTGCGATGAACCGCGGGAGAGCTCGAGTATGCGCTGCGCATAGTCTTGTGCCAGGGCCAATTCACCGCGGCCCAGGTGAAAGTTGGCCGACCCCTGAAGGATCGCCAACATCTTTGAAGACTGTCCCGATCGCTCGCAAAGCTCACGAGCGCGCGTATAGATGACGCCTGCTTCGGTCGTGGTCCATCGATTGGTCAGTCTGACAACCCTCACATATTCGAGATAGACAGCGAGCTCCTGCTCGTCGCGCGCTGCGCTGGGAGCGAGCTCACGCAGGCGCTCAAGGGCGTTACTCAAATGCGAAAGCGCTGTTTCATAAGCGCTCTGCTCCTGAGCCCGTTTAGCGGCGCGCATCAGACATTCAAGAGTTCTGGCCGGATCAGCGGCAGAGCCGGCATTCCACAGATGGTAGGCGAGATCATTTATCTTGTCTTCCAGCGACCTGTCGTAAATGCCCTCGATAGCGTCGGCGACCTTCAGATGAAAACGCTGGCGGCGGGCGGCTGACAGGTCGTCCAGCACGACTTGACGGATCAACTCATGGGAAAACTGGAACAAGGCCTCCAGGTGCTCCAGGCTCGATGAAACGAGACCCGCAGCTTCCGATTCTTCGAGCGAGTCCAGCAGCGGATCGGCGTCAGTTTTGGTGGACGCTTCCAGAAGCGCGAACGTAAACGACCTGCCGATCACAGCTGCCGTGTCCAGCATCTTCCGAGTCTCGTCGTCAAGGCGAGCCAGGCGTCTCTGGATCACCAGTCGCACACTTTGTGGCACGTCCAGATCGCCCGGCTTGAAAGTGGATCGGAATTTTCCGCTCGAGTCGAGAAGGCGGCCCCGCTCGTTCAAGTGCTTGTACAATTCCTCGACGAAAAAAGGGTTGCCTTCCGTGCGCGAATGGATCGCGTCCACCAGAGAGGTCGGCGGCTGCTGGCCGCTCAAGGTACGAATCATTTCGGAAACTGCGTCCGCGGGAAGACCTTGCAGGTCTACACGCTCGAGGAGATGCAGACGCGTGCAATCGTCCAGCGTCTGCGCCAGCGGGCCGCTCGAATCAAGTTCGTAATCGCGAAAGGTACCTATGATCATCACCGGCAGCTTGCGGAAAGAGCGCGCGAGATGAGTGAGTAGGGAGAGGGTCCCTTCGTCGGCCCAGTGAAGGTCTTCGAGTATCAGAAGCACGGGCGAATTCTCAGCCATGCGCGCCAGAAACTTCGCGATGGCGCTGAATAGGGCTCGCCGCGACTGCTCGGGTGTCGCTTCCGACGGGGGTGGAATGTCGGGAAACATGCGCCGTAGCTGGGGCATCAGCCTCGCCACTTCGGCGGCGTCGTCGCCGAGCGCGCCGCGGAACGCCTCCGGAGTCGCCGAGCGCGCAAACGCGTCATCGAGAATTTCGACAATAGGTATGAACGGGACGGCGTCGGCGCGGTCGTAGCAATTTCCGGCAATTGTCAGGTAGCCCTTTTCGGAGGCCTCGGCGCCGATTTGCATAGCGATTCGGGTCTTGCCCACACCGGGCTGGCCACCGAGCATCACGACCCTGCCGTCGCCGGCCACCGCCTGATCGAGCACGCCTTGTAGGGCGGCATACTCCCTGGTTCGGCCGACGAAGGTTGTTCGATCGACGAGGCTTCTGGGAAAACTCGTGTTGCCCTTGAGCAACAGCGGCGCGGAGGACTCGACGTCGACGGAAGGAGTTGGGCCGTCGAGCGAGAGTTGCCAGCTTATCGCAAGCCGCGGATCGGCGAGGTACGCGCAGAAGGATCCGGTCTTTATCGTGCGATCGAGCAGCTTCTCGAGATCGGCGCTGTGCTCGGCGATCTTCTGGAGCGCTCCCTTGATTGCGCGAGTAACGTTGAGCCGCGCCCGCTCGGCGGCGGAACCTGCACGGCGGTCGCGTCCGCCCAGACCAACCGCACGAGCGATCTCCCGGGCCAGGAAGTCAATCTCGGATTCAACTTCCGCGGCGCGGTCGCTATCGCCTCGTTCGCGCAGCTCGGCGAGTTTCTCCCTGAGCTCGAGCAGCCGGCGTTTATATTCCTGCTTCGCTCGGCCATCGAGCATTTCTCCCGCGTCGCCCAGCCCGCCGATACCGACGCCGCTGTCACTCAACATTGACGCTTCGTCGGCTGCCGAACTTTCCGCGCTCGAACCTCCCCCGGGACGATTCAGCAGATCAAGCGCATGAAACTCCTCGCCGGGATGTTGCAGCAGGCGCTGAATGTAGCTGAGCCCCTTGACGTCCTTGAGCGAGAAGTTTGCGTCGCCGTATCTGACCGTCCAATACTCGCCGGTCCGCGCGAATATTGCTCTGTTCCCGCTGCTCGGCTTCGAGAGCGGCTCCCATACAACCTCAAACGCTGGCACGGGTTCGGGCATACCCTTAAGAGTCAGGTCGCCGACCGAGGTGAAACGATGGCCCTTGCCGCGGGTCAGAGTGCGGACCACGTCCGATACGAGAATTTGTCGCGCCGATGCCGCCGCGCACAGCCGCGAGGCTTCTACTACCGGCGGACCGAAGAGATCGTTGCCCTCCGCGGTCGCCTCACCCGACGATACGCCGATGCGGATCTCGAGTGGCGCTGCCCCTTCATGGCGCGAAGGTACGGCCGCCGACTGCTGCATCGCGATCGCGCATGCAACCGCATCCGCAGCGCTCGAGAAGCGCAGCATGAGCCCATCGCCGGTGGTTTTGATCTCGCTGCCATTGTGGTTGGTAACCGCCAGGCGAAGCCCGTCGAAATGCGAATGACGAAGCAGTTCGTACGCATCGTGGCCGACGCGGCTTGCCAGCTCGGTCGAGCCGACCAGGTCTGTGAATGCGACCGTGACAGTTTCGGTGCGCGCCATGACTGGGGAATCTTACCGGAACTCTTTGCTGTAGTTTGCCTAATTCTAACTGATCGCGATGCTTCTCCCGTAAATCTTGCGCTCCTGGACCCGGCTGAGGCGCCGCGGCGGGCAGCAACTCGGAGTAGCGAGACGTTGTCGGGGTCGCTCCTAGTACACCGGGTCTTGCGAAGGTACCACCCGGCACAACTAGAGTAAATCGGTCTAAGCAAAGCCGATCTTAATCGTCGATCGTGTACTTTCGTCTCAAAGGCCGAGTCCGGGTCGAGCGCGAGCCGGCTTATTGGATCCCGCCTAGAGAATTTTCTGGAATTTCCTGGAGCCACCCGTCGGATTCATCAACAGCGCGGGCCAAACTGTCACGGATTGCAGAATCAAATGGCCGAGTTTTAAAGATTGAATGTTTGGAAAGCCCAGCATGCAAAGACCTGCGATCCTACTGCTGTTTTTTCGAGGGCATGGTTCCTGCTCGCTATAAATATGGAGGCAACCAAACCAAACAAACCCGTATGAAGAGAATAGAAGCAGTAGTCAAGCGCTCGGCGTTGGACGACTTCCACCGATGCGCCAAACAGCTTGGAATCTTAGGATTTGATTTATGTGAGGAGCGAAAGCTCCCGAACCACCAGCCGCGCTCCATATACAACGAAGGCAATTCCCACACCGCATCGAGCCTCAAAGTGGACTTCGCGGTTCTTGACGAAGAGGTCAAGCCCACCATTCACGCCGTTCTCGAATCAGTCCATCCGAACAGCATCGCAGTCTTCAAATTTGAGCAGGATACACGGCCGCAAGCCCTAACGCGGTACGGTTCACTTCAAAAGTTCAAAAGTTTGCCTTAGGTGAAACGGCCCGCGATTGCGGGCTGACCGGGGCCCGGGGGGAGTGAACCGAGTGATCGGCCCGCGCGAAATCGTTATCGTCTCGGTCCTGGGACTCCTGACGACGTCCTCGTCGATGGTCGGCGCGGCACTCGGCTTGTATTTCCCGCTTTCCAAGCGCGTTGTGGCTGGCGCTGGGTCAGTCGTTTGTCCGATTGCGGAGGCTTGCCTGTCAATCGAGATGGTAGCGTTTTCGCTTGTGCCACAGGGTCGAGATGCAGATGCCGAGCGTCACCGCCGCGTCTTCGAGCGTTGGCGCAAGCGCGAGCACGCGCCGGATGTGCTCTTGCTCAATCTGCTCGAGCGATGCCTGTTCGGGCAAGGTTCCGTTCCGCGGAACGCTCGATTGAAAAAGGATGTCGGGCAGATCGTCCTTGCGCAACGCCGTGCCGCGGCTTAGAACGACCGCGCGTTCAACGGCATTTCGCAGCTCGCGGATGTTGCCCGGCCATGAATAGGCGGCCAGAGCTTTGCGAGCGTCTTCCGAGAACTGCAATCCGATGCGGCTGTTGCGAGCGGCAGTCTCGGTGAGAAACATTTCGGCGAGTGGCAGAATATCTTCTGGCCGTTCGCGCAACGCGGGCACGCGGAGGCTGATGACATTCAATCGATAGTATAAGTCGCTACGAAACCGCTCGGCGCTGATCTCTTGCGGAAGAATACGGTTGGTGGCCGCTATGATGCGAGCGTCGACCTTGATCGTCTGCTCGCCACCCACGCGCTCGAAACGCTCATCCTCCAGGAAACGAAGGAACTTGGATTGCAACGCCGGCGATAGCTCCGCAATTTCATCGAGGAATACCGAACCGCCATTTGCCGCTTCCAATCGTCCGGGCTTATCTTTTATCGCGCCAGTAAATGAACCCTTCATGTGACCGAAGAGCTCGCTTTCCAGCAAGTGCTCAGAAAGCGTGGTGCAATTGACGACGATGAAAGGCCGATCGTGGCGTGAACTCCACTCGTGAATCTGTCGTGCGAGAACGTTCTTACCGGTGCCGCTTTCTCCGGTGAGCAGGACGGTCGCGTCGCTCGACGCGGCAGCGTAGGCAGTCTCGATAAGAGAGCGAAATTGAGGGCTGCCAGTAGTCAGGAGCGGTACGCCATCGATCGAATTGCGAAGGGCTCGAACCTCGGTGCGCAGATCCTTTACTTCGAGCGCGCGGTCGACCGCATGCTGAATCTCATCGAGCGAGAATGGCTTGGTGACGTAGTCGTAGGCGCCGGCCTTCATCGCCGCCACCGCATTCTGGACCGTGCCATATGCAGTCATCAGTATCACGATGGTGGTCGGAAATTTTGCTTTGATTTCGTTGAGCAGCTCAAGGCCGTTCATCTCGGCCATTCGCCAATCGCTGAGAACGAGATCGAACGCGCCATCGCGATCCATGAGGGTGAGCGCCTCACGTCCGCTTTCGGCTATTGCAATCGCGTGTTCGCGGGAACCCAGGAAGCGGCCCAGGGCGTCGCGAATGTTTTTTTCATCGTCGACGACGAGCAGTTTTGCCATCTAGATGCACCGCGAGTGCGGCAGCTGGACTACGAACCTGCTGCCCTGAGCGGAGGAATCGAAAAAGATGCGGCCTCTGTGCGATTCGACGATTTCCTTTGCAATCAGCAGACCCAGCGCCACAGGTCCGGCTTCAAATCCGTCACGAGTCCATTGACTATGTTGTTCGAAAACCAGGTCGCTGATTTCGAGCGGAATCCCCGGTCCGGTATCGGAAACCGACAAGCGCAGAACCTCGCCTGAGTGATCGACGGAGACTTCAACCGAACCGCCTTCGGGAGTATAGCGCAGCGCATTGCCGATCAATGTCGAGAGCACCCAGGAAAGCTTCATTGGGTCACCGTAAGACTCGAGTTCCGTGCCTACATGCGCGCGCAGCGCGACTTCCTTTTGTGCGGCCTGCAGCGAAAACTTTTTGGTAACCGAGGTAACAAGTCTGGCGAAATCAAATGTGACGTTTCGGACCGCGATCGAGGTGGTCTCATCGCGAGTGACATTCAAAAGACTGTCGGACAAATCCCGGATGCGAGTCAAATCCTCGACCACCGTATCGATGATCTCGAGTTGCTTCGGTTCGGCCGTTTTTCTCTGAAGCAATTCGATCGCGAGCGATAGCGATGTGAGCGGCGTTCTGAGTTCGTTCGATAGCGTGGCGATCAGGTTCGTGCGGGCACGCTCCTTGTCACGAAGATAAGTCATATCATGAAGAGTGATCATCGTGCCGAACGAAGTGCCGTCTTCGAGCCGCAGCGGTGCAGGTTTGAGAAGGTAGGCATGGTCGCGGCCACGAACGTGCAGACTCACTTCTGCCTGCTGTTCACTTCCCGGATAGGCGAGAGCGCCGCGAAGGGCGGCCCGGACGTTCACATAGTGGCTATTGTCTTCGTCGAGGCCAAAGAACGAACGGCCCAGAATTTCCGTGCGATCGATACCAAGTATCAGCGCAGCTTGCTCGTTAAGATTGGTTACAACCGCGTCGAGGTTTATCAGGATTACCGCGATGTCGAGACATTTCAGGATAGCCGTCGTTCTTTTGTCTTCCTCGATCGTGGCCGTAGGTTTCATTCTGGGACCTCACCCGATATGAGCGGGCTCCGGCCGGTGGCGAGATGGTCAGGCAGTTCTTTGTTGGCTTCCTATACACACTAGCCGCGGCTTCACCAGTTCGTTAGCTTACGCCGGAGGCGCGCCGAAATGTTTGCGCAACTCCAGGTTCACTTCGAGAACGTTCACCATCTTCTCGCCGACCAGGCCGTAGAACGGGGCCGAGACATCAGCCTGCAAGATCTGTTCAATCTCGGTGCGAACCTGAGTTTGATCCCGCTTTGTGTCCTTGGCCCACGCGGAAGATACGCGATCCAACTGATACTCCGCGTTTTGGAGCGTGATATTAGGATCGAGTCCCGAGCCAGAGGTCGTGACCATGTCTCCGGGCACATCCTGCAAGTCCGCATCGGCGTGGTCCTGGCGCCACATGTCGAAGAAGTTCGACTGTATGTCGGAGCCGTCCTTGACTGGCTCGATTACAGTTTCCGTCTTGC
>JBAWCX010000046.1:0-5755 GCA_049590495.1 Binatus sp. (SeqCode) | reverse complement strand
GCGCTGCGGAAGGATTCGCGGACATCGCGGGATGCACGTGCAAATCGCCCGCGGAGCCATCGGTAACGACGGCCGCCGGTGCGATTGATTTCTTGTTTGAATCTTTTTTCTCAGCTGCCTTCGGCTTTATCGCGATCGGCTTCGGCGCCTGCGAGGTCGCCGCCGCTTCGGCGCCCGGATTTTCCATCGCTGAGGTTGCAACGGGCTTCGCGTCTGATTTGGATTCCTTCCCGCCGGCGGATTTCATGGTCGCGATCACCGCACCGACCGGCGCGCTCTCACCTTCATTCAATTTGATCTGATCGAGCACGCCTTCTTCGAACGACTCGAGCACCATGTCGGCTTTGTCGGTCTCCACTTCGGCAATCGCCTCGCCGCGCGCGATCTTGTCGCCGGAATGCTTGAGCCATCGGAGGATCTTACCTTCCTCCATCGTGTCCGAGAGCTTGGGCATCGTGATTTCGTTGCTCATGATTTCCCGCCCAGCGAATTGTCTGAACCTACGTCAGTTGCTCCGCCGCCTTGACGATATCACCCGCGCTTGGCAGCGAAGCGTGCTCGAGATGCTTGTTGTACGGCATCGGCGAATCGAGCGCCGCTACGCGCGCGACGGGCGCGTCGAGCGAATCGAAGGCGGCCTCGTGAATCTGCGCGGCGATTTCGGCGCCGGCGCCGCCCGTGCGCCATCCTTCGTAAGCCACGATTGCGCGGCCGGTCTTCTTCACCGACGCGACAACAGTCGCCATGTCGAGCGGATTCAATGTTCTAAGGTCGACAATCTCGGCGTCGATTCCGGAGTTCTCGAGCACCTCGGCCGCCGCGATCGCGTCGTATACGCACTTCGAATATGTGACTATAGTCACATCTTTACCCTCGCGAATTACATTTGCCTTGCCGAACGGCACCATGAACTCGGCGTCCTCAGGGACTTCGCCCTTGACGCCGTATAGTGACTCGTGTTCGAGGAACATCACGGGATCGACCTGGCGAATCGCCGTTTTCAGCAGTCCTTTGGCGTCGGCCGGAGTCGCCGGGATGACGACGCGCAGCCCGGGGCAGTGGAGGAAATACGCTTCGAGGCTCTGGCTGTGCTGCGCGCCGAGCTGATGGCCTCCGCCTTGAGGTGCCCGAATGACTATAGGCACATTGGCTTTGCCGCCGAACATGAAGTGTATTTTGGCGGCGCTATTGACTATTTGATCCATAGCCAGTAGCGCGAAGTTTATAGTCATCAGTTCGACTACCGGCTTCAACCCGCCCATCGCAGCGCCGACGCCCGCGCCGACAATAGTCAGTTCGGAGATCGGAGTGTCGCGGACGCGCTTCTCGCCGTAAACGGCAAGCAGTCCGTCAGTGACCTTGAACGCGCCGCCGAAATAGCCGACCTCCTCGCCCATAATGAAGACCCGCTCGTCGCGATCGAGTTCCTCGCGCAGGGCCTGGTTCAATGCTTCGCGGTACGTGATCTGCGCCATCGCTCACTTGTCTTCGGACGCGTAGACGCCTTTGCCGACTTCATCCATCGAAGGCTCGGGGCTCTCGTCGGCGAACTTGACCGCGTCGTCTATAGTTACGGCAACTTCGCGCTCGACTTCCTCGAGCTTCGCGTCGGTGGCGCGCTTTTCGGCGAGCAGGCGGCGGTGCAAATTCTTGATCGGGTCGCGCTCCTGCCAGATTCTTTCTTCGCGCTTGGAGCGGTACTCGGCCGGATCGGACATCGAATGGCCGCGAAACCGATACGTGACGGCTTCGATCAACGAGGGTCCGTCACCGGCGCGCGCGCGCGCAACCGCCTCCATCGTGGCGCCGTAAACGTCGAGCACGTCCATCCCGTCGACGCGCACGCCCGGCATCTTGTAGGGCTCGGCGAAGCGGTAGAGTTCCTCCTGGCTGATCGCATTCTGGACGAGCGTGCCCATCCCGTAAAAATTATTTTCGCAAATGAAAACCAGCGGCAGATTCCAGAGCGACGCCATGTTCAGCGTCTCGTGAAAGGCGCCTTGCGGGAGTGCGCCGTCGCCGAAGAAGCAGCAGACGACCTCGGGGCCTTCATTGTAACTCACCGAGAGCGCGAGGCCGCATGCGATTGGCAAGCCGCCGCCGACGATCGCGTAGCCGCCCATGAAGCGGAGGTCCTGGTCGAACAGATGCATCGAGCCGCCGCGCCCGTGCGAAATACCAGTCGCCTTGCCGAACAGCTCGGCCATCACGACGCGCGGGTCGGCGCCCTTCGCGAGACAGTGGCCGTGCTCGCGATACGTCGAGACGACGTAGTCCTTGTCGTAGAGGGCGTAGATCGCGCCGACCGCGACGGCCTCCTCACCGGCGTAGAGATGGCAGAAGCCGGTGATTTTGCCACGGCTGTACATCTCGGCGGTCTTCTCCTCGAAGCGGCGAATGAGCGTCATGCGCCGATAGAGGTCGAGGAGCTGGCTCTCGTGAAGAGTCAGGAGCGCATGCTGAGCAGTGTGCTTGTCGCGTTCGAGCGCCATGAATTCAAGCGTAACGCGATTGGAGATAGGGGTAAACCGCCGTCAACATCAATGCAGTTGAGAGACGGGAACTGCTAGAACAGCAGGCGTTGCGCTGACGCTGCTACCGGCCAGAACGAGTGGCGATGGATCGGCGAGGGGCCCAGCTTGATCAGCATCTGCATGTGCTCGTTGGTGCAATAGCCCTTGTGCTGCGCGAATCCGTAGCCGGGGTAGAGCGCGTCGAGCGAGACCATCATGCGGTCGCGCGTGACCTTGGCGACAATCGACGCGGCTGCGATGCAGAAACTCTTGCGATCGCCGCCGACGATTTTTGTCTGCGGCAGTTTGAGGCCGGGAATCAGGCGGCCGTCGACCAGCACGTGGCCCGGCGCGAGATTCAAGGCGGACAGCGCGCGGCGGCTCGCCGACATCGTGGCCCAGTAGATATTGAGGCGATCGATTTCGTGGACTTCGGCGATGCCGACGCCGACGGCGATCGCCCGCTCGCGGATGGGCGTGAATAGTTCCTCGCGCTGCTCGTGGGTCAATTGTTTGGAATCGTGCACACCGCTGATGAATGTTTCAGGCGCGAAGACGACCGCGGCCGCGACCACCGGACCCGCCATCGGGCCGACGCCGGCTTCGTCGACGCCGGCGACCGCGTCGATGCCGAGTTTCCACAGGCGTCGTTCGTAACGCAGATCGGGTCGCTTGCTCATCGTGATCTACGCCATCCGTTTCAAGCGCGCTTTGCGAATCGTCTCGGCCGCATTGTCGGGATCGTAGATGTCGTTGAGACGGATGGCGTAGTCGGCGCTGGCTGCGGACGCGATGGTGACGTTGCCAAGTCCGATCATCCGTTGAAAGACGCGCTTGTCGACTTCGACCGAGCGGATGTCGGCCAGTTCCATCTCGCGCCGGCGCGACGCGACCAATCCGCGCTTTTCGATCAAGCGATCTGACGTGAGGCTCCAATTCACGGTTCGTGCGCGAATCATGCTGACGATGATCGTGAGCACTCCGATGCCGACTATGGAGAAGCCGACCTGGATGGGTACCTGGACCTGTTGCAACTTGGCGGAGAGCAATCGCGCGCCGGCCGCAATCAAGACTGCGCCGACCAGGAAGCCGTTGGCGTAGTACCATAGCGAGGGCCGGTATATGGCGAGTGAGTACTCGCGCACCGCCGAGGGCTTCGGCGCGAACATCCGCGTGCCGCATCGCGAACAGAACGCGGCGCCCTGGGGAGTATCGTTACCGCACTGGGGACATCTCATCGCGCGCCCGCCTCAGCCGCCTCATCGGGACGAGTCGTAGTCGATGCGATTATGATGATGGGTGGTGCGCCGCGTCAATCCAACGGCTGCGCAACTGGCCTGAATCTGCGCGGTCGTGGTAATCGTCGTTTATGAAATTCGGACTATTCGGAATCAACAACGGAGCTTGTGCGTTTCCCAAATGCGCTGCCGCCGTCGCGCGCGCAGCCGAAGACGCCGGCTTTGAAAGCGTGTGGACGGGCGAGCACGTGATACTGCCCGACCCGCAGGCGCCGCCATCGCCCGTGGCCGCCGACTACCCGATGCTCGATCCCGCCGTTGCGCTGGCATTTGTCGCGGCGCATACGACGAAGATTCGGCTGGGGACCGGCATCATTATATTGCCGCAGCGCAATCCCGTCGTGCTCGCCAAAGAACTTGCGTCGACGGATGTGCTGTCGAACGGGCGGCTGATATTCGGTATCGGGGTCGGATACCTGAAACCGGAGTTCGACGCGATTGGCGCGCCGTTCGACCACAAGGGCGCGCGCGCGGAGGAATGGCTTAAGGCGATGATCGCGCTGTGGTCGATGCCGAAGCCGGAGTTCAGCGGCAAGTGGATCTCGTTCAAGGGCGTCAATGCGATGCCGCGGCCGGTGCAGCAGCCGCATCCCGAGATTGTCTTCGGCGGCCATACCAAAGAGGCCTTCAGCCGTGCGGCGCGACTCGCCAAGGGATGGTACGGGTTTGCGCTGGACCTGGACGCGACGGCGAACTGCGTCCTGGGTCTCAAGGCGGCGTGCAAGGCGGCCGACCGCAAGTTTGAGGATCTCGAGATCAGTATCACGCCCAATGCGTATCCGCGCGGTGAGCAAGGTTCAAATCTCCGGCACGCCGCGCGCGCGAAAGTGGATCGCGACACCGCCAAGCGCTACGCCGATCTGGGCGTTAGCCGGTTGATTCTGCTGCAACGCGGCGCGGACGAAGCGGCGCTGCTCGAAGGCGTTCGCGACGTCGGGCGGGACCTGATCGGCAAGGTCTAGATAGGCAATATCGGAGCGTCAACTCGCAGTAAGCAAGACACTAGAGGCGGTCAAAACAGGACGACGACTGTCTCAGGGGCGCGACAGCGGGCTTTGACCGGTCGCGTTCGCGGCGCGATCGGCATTTTTCTGACTTAGTGGCAAAATCCTACCGCTTGCCGAGGACAATCACGTCCGCAGGCTGCTTTGTTCGGCTGACATTTCCGTTCGCGTCCCCTCGGCACGCACATTGCGTTAACCCTCCTCAAGAGTCGCTTGAGTAATCGCACGAATCAAAAGAGGGGATCTCACAAATGTTGAAAAACGATAGCAGTCACGTACTGACAGTGAAGGAACTCTCGGACTACCTGAAGGTTCATCCGTCAACGATATATCGGCAGCTCAAGCGCGGACGATTGCCGGCGTTCAAGGTCGGCAGCGACTGGCGCTTCAATATCGAATCGATCGACAGGTGGCGCCTCGAGCAGGACGCATTCAAGGAGATGTAGGACGGCCAGGGCCCGCAAACGGGGGTGTGTGGGAAAAGAGGGGAGTCACGCAGAGGGCGCCCGCAAGGGCGCCCGGCGTGGCTAATTCCGCGCGCCGCGGACGAAGGACGAATCTCGAGGAAACAAATATGCGTTTGACCATTATCGCGGGAGTGATCTTAGGCGCGTCGCTGGCTGTCCACTCGGCAGTCGGCGCTCATGCCAGGACTAAAGCCGTTCACGCAGCGAGCGCGGTTCGTGCCCATATAAAGGAAGTCGCGCCTTGGTACGTCGCAGTCAATGATCGTAGTGTCCGTTCCCTTCTTGCGCGACCGGTTCCAACTTCCCTTGAGGGAAGTGGTTAGGGGTTAGATCGCTCGCAGCCCCGACCGGTGGGGTTGCCCCAGATGCGTGGAGGTTCGCGTTCCCCTTTCCATCTGGAAAGGGGGCCAGGGTGATAGGACGCAACGATCCTCCTAACTCCTTCTCGTTCCCCTTCCCACAGTGGGAAGGGG
>JBAWCX010000045.1:0-2244 GCA_049590495.1 Binatus sp. (SeqCode) | reverse complement strand
GCACCGCCTCGTCGCCGTTGCCGGCGCCGGAATTGAACGCCTCGCCTTCGTCGAGCACGCGGCAATTCGCGGGATAGAGTCCCGCCTGCGAAATCTGGCGCACCGCGTCTGCCGCCTTGAAAATACTCGGGAACGGCACCGACGCGCCCGCGCGAAACGTCGGGCGGTCCTGCAGCCGCATCCACGCCTCGGTGATGATGCCGAGAATTCCCTCCGAGCCGATGAACATTCGATCGGGACTAGGACCGGCGCCCGAGCCGGGCAGGCGCCGCGACTCGACGATTCCCGTCGGCGTCACGACGCGCAGCGATTCGACGAAGTCGTCGATATGCGTGTACAGCGTCGCGAAATGCCCGCCCGACCGCGTCGCGATCCATCCGCCGAGGGTAGAGAACTCGAACGACTGCGGGAAATGCCGAATCGTCAGGCCGTGCGGCTTCAACTGCGCGTCGAGCGCGGGACCGTACACCCCGGCCTGGATTCGCGCCGCGCGCGAGACCTTGTCGACTTCCACGACTTTGTCCAGATGCATCAGATCGATCGACACCGCGCCGCGATAACGGTCGCCTTCCGGCGGCTCGACTCCGCCGACCACGCTCGAGCCTCCGCCATACGGCACCGCCGCAATGTTCGCGCCGTCGCACCATTCGAGCACTTGAATAAGCTCTTTCTCATCGCGCGGAAACACGACCACGTCGATCGGATTGGGATAGTCGCGCCGGAACGCACGCCTGATGTCGCGCGATCCTTTGCCGTACGTATGTCCCGCGCGCTCGTGCGTAGCCGTCGAGCAAATCGCCTCGAGCGCCGACGGCGGCTTCACGCGCGGCGCGCGCAAATTCAGCTCGCTTTCCTTTGGCGGCGGCGTCAGCTCGAGCGGCCCGAGCCCGAATCGCTTGGCCATCCGCTCGGCCATGTGCTTTTGCTGTTCGGGAGTCGGCCCCTGGTCTTCGTAGCCCCATCCCCAGAACTTTCGCTTGCGATTCTCGGCCATCGGATTCGTCCTCGCGATACTCGGCGTTGCTGACAGCCGCGATTCTGCGCCCGCCGCGCATGCGAGGGCAAACAGTTAAACGACGATCATCGCTTGCGCGCGAACTGGCGGCGTCATATCAGTCAAATATCTTCGCCGAGGTGGACCATCATGAGCGACATCGACACGACAATTTCCGCGGCGGATCCGCATCCGCGCAAAAAACTCGAGCTCATCAACACCTGGATTTCGTATGCCGACGCCGGCGCCGGCGATCCGATCGTCTTTTTTCACGGCAACCCGACCTCGTCATATTTGTGGCGCAACATAATCCCGTACCTCGCGCCGCACGGGCGATGCGTCGCGCCTGACCTCATCGGCATGGGTGCGTCGGGGCCCTCTGCGACCGGCGCGTATCGCTTCGAGGATCACTCGCGCCATCTCGACGCGTTCTTCGAGGGCCTCAATCTCAAGCGCAACGTCACGCTGGTCGTTCACGACTGGGGCTCCGCGCTTGGCTTCCACTGGGCCGCGCGGCATCCCGAGTCCGTCAAAGGAATCGCGTACATGGAGGCGATCGTCAGGCCGCTGCAATGGTCGGAATGGTCGCAACGCGCTGTCGATATCTTCAAGGCGCTTCGCAGTCCGGCCGGCGACGATATGATTTTGAAAAACAATTTTTTCGTCGAGCGAATACTGCCCGGCAGCGTCATTCGCAAGCTCAGCGACGAGGAAATGAACGCGTACCGAAAACCTTTCCTGCAGCCCGGCGAGTCGCGCCGCCCGATGCTCACGTGGCCGCGCGAAATTCCTATCGAAGGCGAGCCCGCCGACGTCGTCGCGATCGCCAACAGCTACTCGAAATGGCTCGAAAAAAGCGCGGCGCCAAAGATGTTCGTCAACGCCGATCCGGGCGCTATCCTGATCGGACCGCAGCGCGAGTACTGCCGCACGTGGCCGAATCAGCGCGAGGTGACGGTCAAGGGCGTCCACTTCATCCAGGAAGATTCGCCGCACGAGATCGGACGCGCGCTCGCCGACTGGTACAAATCGATCTGATGGCAAGTTGACGGGAGGCCCCAATCATGGAGACGACCAAACCGGAGCGACGGCCGCCGCTTCCGCCCTTTACTCTTGAAACCGCTACTCAAAAAGTCCGCCTGGTGGAGGACGCCTGGAATTCACGCGATCCGGACCGGGTTTCGCTCGGATATATCCCGTCGAGCCGATGGCGCAACCGTTCCGAGTTCCTCGCCGGCCGGGAGCAGATC
>JBAWCX010000044.1:0-8165 GCA_049590495.1 Binatus sp. (SeqCode) | reverse complement strand
GGCGCTTGGTCTCGGTGATGAGATAGCGATGGAACAACTGCATCAGGAAGCTGACTTCGGTGGTCGGCCGGCCCCAGTTTTCGCTCGAAAATGCGTAGAGCGTGAGGTACGGGATGCCGAGTTCGCGGGCCGCATCCACCACCGCGCGCACCGAATCCTTGCCGCGCCGATGCCCCTCGTGGCGCGACAGCCCGCGCCGATTCGCCCAGCGGCCGTTGCCGTCCATAACGATCGCCACATGACGCGGCATCCGCGATGGATCCAAAGACAGGGTCGGGAAATCGCTCAAAGGTAGTGAGATGGCCACTTGAGGTTCAGTCTTTACCGAAGATCGCGCGCCGATTGGACGTGATGACGGGCGAGCTCAGACCTCCATAATTTCCGCTTCTTTGGCGGTCAGCACTTTGTCGATTTTTTCGATGAACTCGGTCGTGTATTGCTGCACCTTGGCCTCGCCCGCGCGCATCTCATCCTCGGTGGCCTGCTTTTCCTTGTGCATTTCCTTGAGCATGTCGTTGGCGTCGCGGCGATGGTTGCGGATGCCGACGCGGAATTCCTCGCCAATTTTGCGGACGTGCTTGACCAGGTCCTTGCGGCGCTCCTCGGTCAGCTCGGGAATCGGAATGCGGATGATCTTGCCGTCGTTCATCGGCGACAGGCCAAGATCGGAAGTCTGGATCGCCTTTTCGATATCGTGCATCGCGCCCTTGTCGTACGGCGTGATCACAATCAGGCGCGGCTCCGGCGCCGACAGCCCGGCCAGTTGCCGCAGCGGAGTCTTCGAGCCGTAGTAGTTCACCTGCAGATTTTCGACCAGCGCGGTTGACGCGCGGCCGGTGCGGACGCGGGAGAGTTCGTGGCGAAAGGCCTCGACGGTCTTGTCCATCTCCTTGCGCGCGTCCTCGATTGTGTCCGTAAGCATGCTCACGGTGCGCTCTCCACCCGGGTCCCGATTTGCTCGCCCATAACGGCCCTTCTTATATTACCCGCTTTGCGCAAATTGAACACGATGATCGGCAGGTGATTATCCATGCACATCGAGATGGCCGTCGAGTCCATCACCTTGAGGTTTTTCTGCAGCACTTCGATATAAGTGAGCCGATCGAAACGCTTGGCGCCCGGCTCGCGCATCGGATCGCGATCGTAAACGCCATCCACCGTATGGCTCGCCTTGAGGATCACTTCGGCGCCGATTTCCATCGCGCGCAGGCTGGCCGCGGTGTCGGTGGTGAAATATGGATTGCCGGTGCCGGCCGCGAATATGACCACGCGGCCTTTTTCAAGATGACGCACGGCGCGCCGGCGGATATAGGGCTCGCACAGCGCCTGCATCTCGATGGCGGACAGCACTCGCGTGACGACGCCGACATGCTCGAGGGCATTCTGCAGCGCGAGCGCGTTGATCACGGTCGCCAGCATGCCCATCTGGTCGGCGGTCGAACGGTCCATTCCGCGATCTTCGTAGTCGCTGCCGCGGATGTAGTTGCCGGCTCCGATTACCAGCGCCAGTTGCACGCCGAGGGCAGCCACTTCCTTGATTTCGAGGGCAATTTCGGCCAACGCGTCGAGATCGAGTCCCGACCCTTGCGCGGGCGCGAGCGCCTCGCCGGACAATTTCAGCAGGATACGGCTGAAGCGCGGCTTGCCGTCCGTCGCACTCTGAACCTCAGCCATTTCTCGAAGCTCCCGTCGATGCCCCCGTTGATGCGCCGTCCCGTCCGCAGATTCGCCCGCGTCAGGCCGCTGCGGTGCCGGTTTCCTTGCCGTCGAGCCCCTCACCCAGCTGATAGCGCACGAAGCGGCGCACTTCGATCTTCTCGCGCATCTGGATGGTGGCCTCGCCAATCAGATCGTTGACAGTCTTGTTGGGATCTTTGACGTAAGGCTGCTCGAGCAGGCAGGCTTCCTTGTAAAATTTCTCGACCTTGCCATCCACGATCTTAGCCACGACCGCCGCCGGCTTGCCCTCGGCCTGGGTCGCGTAGATCTGGCGCTCCTGCTCGATAACGGCCTGCGACAGCTCCTCGCGCCGCACGCAGCGGGGATTGGACGCCGCCACCTGCATCGCGAGGTTTTTCACCAGCGCCTGGAACGCTTCCGACTTGGCGCAGAAATCGGTTTCGCAATTGACCTCGATCAACACGCCAATCTTACCGCCCGCGTGAATATACGAACCGACCGATCCCTCGGAGGCGACCCGGCCGGCGCGTCCCGCCGCTGCGGCGATTCCCTTTTCGCGCAGCCAGACGACGGCCTTTTCGAGATCGCCGGCCACTTCCGACAGCGCGCGCTTGCAATCCATGATGCCGGCGCCGGTTTTCTCGCGCAGTTCTTTAACCTGGTTTGCGTTTAGTTCCATCACAATTCCTGAGTTGAGCTAGTATTCTTGGCCGGTCGCGCTACTGCAAGCGACGGCGAGGGCTGACCGGCCCATGTTTGCGGATCCGCAGATCGAATTTGTCGACTAGACCGCGCTTGGAGAGTCGGGCGCCGATGCTTCCGTGCTCGCCGCCGCGCCGGCGTCCGAGCGGATATCCGACTGTCCCTTGGCGCGCTCCTCGGCTATTTGCTTGCCTTCCATAATCGCGTCGGCGACCGCGGCCGTAAACAACTTGATCGCGCGGATCGCGTCGTCGTTGCCGGGGATTCGATACGCGATCAGGTCCGGGTCGCAGTTGGTATCGACCACCGCCGCGACCGGAATCCCGAGGCGATTCGCCTCCGCAACCGCGATATCTTCCTTCTTGGTATCGATTACCCACAACGCGTCCGGGAGCTTGCGCATATTCTTGATCCCGGCCAGCGTGTTCATCAGCTTTTCATGCTCGCGACCGTTGTCGCTCATCTCTTTCTTGGTGAGCGCACGAATCATTTCCGGATCGGCCATCGTCTCTTCGAGCTTCTTGAGCCTGTCGATCGACGCGCGAATAGTCTGGAAGTTGGTCAGCATCCCGCCGAGCCAGCGGTTGTTGACGTAGAACATCCCGCATCGCTCGGCCTCTTCCTTGACGATGTCCTGAGCCTGCTTCTTAGTGCCGACGAACAGCATGGTGCCGCCCGCGGCGGCGAGATCGCGCGCGAAATCGAAGGTCGCGCGAAACATCTTCACCGTCTGCTGAAGATCGATAATGTAAATACCGTTGCGGGCGCCGAAGATGTATTGCTTCATCTTCGGGTTCCAGCGGCTGGTCTGATGGCCGAAATGAACGCCGGCCTCCAGAAGCTGCTTCATACTGATTTCAGTCATAGAATTTTGTTCCTGCCTCTTGTCCCCATACGCGGGGCAATCTTGAAGTATTATCAGGCCGCGCCGCGCTAATAAAGCGGCCAGCGGGTCACTTATTTTTTGACGCTTTCAGTCGGATATCGTCATTCTCGACGCAGGCGGCGTTAACCGCGCGGGCTTTCCCCAATGCGGCATCGGGCGTTTTCTTCTGCAACCTCGCGAGTTTGCCCGTTTTGTCGAGATCGATCGGGTCTTCTTCCTTGTCCTGAAGGTCGGTGAGCGCCTTCTCGCAATTGTCCTCGGTGTCGAAACTGGTGACGATAATCCAGCGCGAAAGTGGGACCTCGGAATCAACTCCATGAGGGATCCTGGCGGAGTTGGGAGGCATCACAAGATACCAGCCAACGAACGCGAGCGCCGCGAAGTGGCGGCTATTCAGGTTGCGCACCCGGAAAGTTATACGCGGTTGTCGGCAAAAAGTCACCGAGTCGCCAGAACCTCACCCGTAACCCCTCTCCCTTCAGGAGAGGGGAAAAGAGCGCCTTACGCGTTCATCGACTCGAGGAATTCCTCGTTGGTCTTGGTCTTGTCCATCTTGTCGATGAGGAATTCCATCGCTTCGACCGCGTTCAGTTGCGTCAGCAGCTTGCGCAGGATCCACACGCGATTGAGCGTGGCGCGCGGCAGCAACAGTTCTTCCTTGCGCGTCGAGGAGCGCTGGATGTCGATGGTCGGGAAAATGCGCTTCTCGAGCAGGCGCCGGTCGAGCGCGATTTGCTGATTGCCGGTGCCCTTGAACTCTTCGAAAATAACTTCGTCCATGCGGCTGCCGGTATCGACGAGTGCGGTGGCGATAATCGTCAGGCTGCCGCCGTCCTCGGTGTTGCGCGCGGCGCCGAAAAACTTCTTGGGCTTGTGCAGCGCGTTGGAATCGACGCCGCCCGACAGGATCTTGCCCGACGGGGGCACCACGGTGTTGTACGCGCGCGCCAGCCGCGTGATCGAGTCGAGCAGGATCACGACGTCGCGCCCATGCTCGACCAGCCGCCGCGCTTTCTCGATTACCATCTCGGCCACCTGCACGTGACGCGTCGCCGGCTCGTCAAAGGTCGAGCTGACGACCTCGCCCTGCACGGAGCGCAGCATGTCGGTGACTTCCTCCGGCCGCTCGTCGACTAGCAGCACGATCAGCACGATCTCGGGATGGTTGTGCGCGATTGCCTTGGCGATCGCCTGCAGCATCATCGTCTTGCCGGTGAACGGCGCCGCGACGATAAGCCCGCGCTGGCCTTTGCCGATAGGTGCGACCAAATCGATGATGCGGGTGGTCAAATCCTCGTGATTGTATTCGAGCTTGATACGCTCTTCGGGATACAGCGGGGTCAGGTTGTCGAAAAGGATCTTATCGCGCGCCTTCTCGGGGTCCTCGTAGTTGATCGATTCGACCTTGAGCAGCGCGAAGTAGCGCTCGCCTTCCTTCGGGGGACGAATCAGGCCGGAAACCACGTCGCCGGTGCGCAGATTGAACTTACGAATCTGGCTCGGCGAAATATAAATGTCGTCGGGACCCGGCAGGTAGTTGTAATCCGGCGCGCGCAGGAAGCCGAAGCCGTCGGGCAGGATTTCCAGCACGCCCTCGCCGAGGATCGAGCCGTTCTTGGCGGCTTGCGCCTGCAGGACCGCGAAAATCATCTCCTGCTTGCGCATGTTGGTGGCGCCGTCGACGTTGAAGTCGCGGGCCATCTGCGCCAGCTCGGTAATTTTTGCGCGCTTGAGCGACTTGAGGTTGAGCACCCCTTCATCGCTGATCACCGGCGCCGGCGGCGGAAGATTCGGATTGCTGTCGAGATTTACCTGCCGCGGTGTTCCGTTGGTCGAACGCGGGTCGTCAAAGCGACCTTCCTCGCTCTTCGCAACGTGTCTGCCCTTGCTCATATGCCTTCCCCGCAACCTTGTGACTCCATCATTTCGGTGCTGCAAATCGCCGCCGCCGTTAGGCGCGCGTATCGCAGGTTATGAACGTTTGTTCGAATGGGCTCCCACAAACGGGAGATGCCATTATAGATTATTGAGTGCTCAAGCGGTCGGGATTCGGAACAACTAGTGCGCCTGACTTCGAGTTCGGAATTACGGACCGCAGGGAAACGGGATTCATCTAACCACCCAACCCGTCTCAGCGTCCTCAGTGCGGAAGCTCAACTAAAACGCTACCCGCGCGATGCCGCCATGTCAACGGTGCTCACGCGAGTTCAATCCATCGACGCAGCTCGCGCGCATCGGCGGTGACTAACTTCAGCGTCAGAAACTCCACAAAATCCATCGGCAGCGGCGCTACGAATTCGAGCGGCTCGCCCGATCGCGGATGCGCGATCGATAGCGCCAGCGCGTGCAGCGCCTGCCTTTGAAAAAATCCGCCGCCCGCAGCCTTGCCGCCATACAAAGGATCGCCAAGGCACGGATGACCGATTGACGCGAGATGAACGCGAATCTGATGCATCCTGCCGGTGTCGGGTTTCACCCGCACCAGCGACGTTCCCGCTTCATCGGCATTCGCGGGGTCGAACCGCGCCAGCACCATGATATGGCTGACCGCGTCGCGCGGCGCATTCGACTGTACCGACATCCGCTTGCGCTCGATCGGATGCCGACCGACCGGCCGCTCGACGGTCAGCCGGTCGCGCGCGACTTTGCCCTTGACGATCGCGAGATAGGTTTTCCTGACGCTGCGATCCTTGAATTGCCGCGAAAGCGCGGTGCGCGAAAACGGCGTGCGCGCCACCACCATCACGCCCGAGGTGTCTTTGTCCAGGCGATGCACGATGCCGGGACGAAGCACGCCGTCGGGCTCGGCCATCGCGGCCAGTTCGGGAAAGCGCGCGAGCAGCGCGTCCACCAGAGTGCCGGCGGGATGCCCGGGCGCGGGATGCACCGTCATGCCGGCGGGCTTGTTCACGACGATTATTTCGTCGTCGGCAAAAATTACGGAAATCTCCGGTGCGTCGCCGTCTTTATAGTGCGACGGATCGTACAGCGCACCGGCGGGCGCCGCGGCGACGTCAACACGATCCCCCGCGCGCACCGCGCTCGACGCGCGCGCCGGATTGCCGTTGACGGTCACGAGTCCCGCCTTGATCATCCGCGCCACTTGCGAGCGCGTGTACTCCGGCGTAAGCCGCATCGACACGAACACGTCCAGCCGCATGCGATCGTGCTCTGCGCCAGCGGTGATCGTCGTTGGCAAGATCACGAGCGCGACTTACCGCTTCGGCGCGCAAATCACGGCGTCGACGGCGGCGGCAGGGGCGGCGGTGCGTTCGGCGGCGGCGGAGTGCCGGCGTCAGCGGGAGGGCAGTCCTCGTTACTGGTCGTGGCGAGCGCGAGGCCGTAGGTAGTCTTCTGGCAGTTCGGCGACGTCGAGTCGGGCCTCGAATAGAACCAGCATCCAGCCAGCGCCGTCGAGAACAGCGCGACGAGTGTCATCGAAAACATTGCTCTCATGCGACTTCTGCCTCCGTGCGTGCGCGTTTACTCGAAGCGATGCGGTAGCGGATGCGCCTTCTCATACGCAACGATCCGATCCTCGTGCGCGAGCGTCAGTGCGATGTCGTCGAGACCTTCGAGCAGGCACTTTTTCTGATGCGGCTCGATCTCGAAATGCGCCGACCATCCGAAATCGTCCGAAACCGTCTGCTTCTCGAGATCGATCGTGAGCCGATACGCTTCGTAGTCGGCGGTCGCGCGAAAAATATGCTCGACCTCGTCGGCCGGCAGCGTCACCGGAAGAAAGCCGTTCTTCAGGCAGTTGTTATGAAAGATGTCGGCGAACTCCGGCGCGATCGCCGCGCGGAAGCCCGCGTCATCGAGCGCCCACACCGCATGCTCGCGCGAGCTGCCACAGCCGAAATTGTTGCGCGCGACCAGGATCGACGCGCCCTGGTAGCGCGGCTTGTTCAGCGCGAAATCCTTGTTCTCGCTGCCGTCCGGATCACGCCGCCAATCGATGAACAGCCCCGCCTTGAGCCCGGTCCGCACCACAGCCTTGAGAAATTGCTTGGGAATGATTTGATCGGTATCGACGTTGGCGCGATCCAGCGGCGCGACCAGCCCGGTAAAATTTTTGAATGCCTGCATTGGTGTCTCCCTATCGACTAGCCCACTCGCGCACATCGACGAAGTGCCCTGCTATCGCCGCCGCGGCCGCCATCGCGGGACTCACCAGGTGCGTGCGTCCGCCCTTGCCTTGCCGCCCCTCGAAGTTGCGATTCGACGTGCTCGCGCATCGCTCGCCCGGCTGTAGCACGTCGGGATTCATCGCCAGGCACATGCTGCATCCCGATTCGCGCCACTCGAAGCCGGCTTCAGTGAAAATTTTGTCGAGGCCGAGACTCTCCGCCTCCGCCTTGACCTCCTGCGATCCCGGCACCACCATCGCATGAACCGTCGGAGCAACTTTGCGTCCCTTGACGATACCGGCGGCGGCCTGCAAATCGCTCAGCCGCGAGTTCGTGCACGAGCCGATAAAAACGCGATCGATCGCGATATCCTCGATCTTCGTTCCCGGACGGATCGCCATGTAAGTGAGCGCCCGCTCGACCGTCTCGCGCTGCTCCTTGTCGCCAATCTCCGCGGGATTCGGCACGATTCCCCGCACGTCGGTGACCATTCCAGGATTTGTGCCCCACGTCACCTGCGGCGCGAACGTCGCGGCGTCGAACACCACGCTGCGATCGAACTTCGCGCCGTCGTCACTGCGGCATTGGAGCCATCGCGCGGCCAGCTCTTCGGACTCCTTGCCGCTCGGGAGGTATCGGCGCCCGCGCAAATACTCGACGGTGGTTTTGTCCGCCGCGACCATCCCGGCTCGCGCGCCGCCTTCAATCGACATGTTGCACACCGTCATCCGCTCTTCCATCGACAGCGCCTCGACGGCCGCGCCGCG
>JBAWCX010000043.1:0-9792 GCA_049590495.1 Binatus sp. (SeqCode) | reverse complement strand
TGTCTTAATTCTAAGGTGCAGGGTTTAACCCTGCCCAAGGAAGCGTGAAACCCAGGAGGGGTTTCACTACAATCAAGTTCACCATCACCCCAGCGCCGGCACTTCAAATACATAGCCGTGGAGCTTCAGTTGCTCGCGGATTGTTTCGATGTGGGCGGGGCCGCGGGTTTCCAGTTCCAGCATCACGCGGGCACCGCCGATTGCGACGTCGCGACGAGTGCGATCGTGATCTATCGCGCGAACGTTGGCGCCGGTTGCGGCAATCGCTGATACCAGCTTACCGAGCTCGCCGGGGCGATCGCGCAAATCGACGGCGACTCGGAACAGCCGCCCGACCTTCACCAGTCCGTGGCCGATAATCCGATCGAGCAGGTTGATATCGATATTTCCGCCGCTCACGACCAGCACCACGTTCTTGCCTTTGAGCTGGTCTTTGATTTTGAGAGCGCCCGCAAGCACGGCGGCGCCGGCCCCTTCCGCAAGCAGCTTCAGGCGCTCGAGCATCAGCAGGACCGCCTCGCCGATTTCGAAATCGTCGACGGTGACGGCGCGTTTGACGCGGCCGCGCATCGCCTCGAACGGAATAGCGCCGATGCGGCCGGTGGCCAGACCGTCGGCAATCGTATCGACGGGGCGGCCGATCGATACGGGCGCGTCGGCCGCGAGACTCGCGGAGAGTTGCGGTGAGCCTGCGGCCTCGACGCCGATCACCTCGGCTTTCGGCGCGCGGGTTGCAAGCGCGGCCGCGATTCCCGCGATCAACCCGCCGCCGCCTACCGGGACGATCACAACGTCGGGCGTTGCTTCGTCGGCGATTTCCAGTCCGACCGTGCCCTGCCCCGCGATCACGTACGGATCGTCGTAGGCGTCGATGAAGGTTGCGCCGCGTTCGACGCACATCTTGGCCGCCGCCGCGCGCGCCTCCTGGTAGTCGACGCCTTCGAGCACGACCGACTGGCCGTAGCTGCGCGTCGCGTCGATTTTGGCAATCGCGGCCGTCGTCGGCATCACGATCGTCGCAGTCACTCTCGCGCGAGTGGCGGCGTAGGCGAGCGCTTGGCCGTGATTGCCGGCGGACGCTGCTACTACGCCGCGCGATTTTTGCTCGTCGGTGAGGGTCATGAGACGGTTGTAGGCGCCGCGAATTTTGAACGAACCGGTCCTCTGCAAATTTTCGGGCTTGATCCGCACTTGCGCATCGAGGATTCGGTCGAGCGTCGCGCTGCGAATCAGCGGTGTCGGCTTGATGATGCCCGCCAGACGGCCCCGAGCCTGCTCAATTTGTTCCACCAACAGCGTGCGGATAGATGGCATCGGAAAGATCTAATGATGAGCGGGCGGAGTGAATTGCCGCGCGACTGCATCGCCGAAGGAGTCGCCCTCGAAGTCGATTTGCGTGCAGGCGCCGGTCTTGTAGTCGAGATCGAGCAGGAGATTGCGGATCGCGCGGCGCTTGATCGAGGCGATCAGACCGGCGACGGCTTCGGGATCGCCAGTCGAGATCGCGGCGACCTCGGCGGCGTCAAGATTGCTGACGCGGCAGAACTCGCGCGCTTTGTCTTCGCTCGAAAACGCGACCACGCCGGCCCACGTTGCGCCTTTCTCCTGAAACACGATCAGCGCGCCCGCGGAATCAAGGAGCAGATGCAGCTCTTTGGGCGGCGACGCGCTCAAGTGCCTTCGACCGTGAGCTTGCCCGTGCGAATCGCCGCGGCACGCTCGCGAACCAGCGCTGGATAGGTGTAGTAGTGCTCGCCGCTCAAGTGCAGGAACGAATCGATGTCGACGTCGTCGAGTTCGAGCTCCGCAATTGCGCGTTCGGCGGCCTTGCGGTCGGGAGATTTGACGATCGAATCGTAGAGCGCGCGGCCTTGCGCGGACTGGAAATCCTCGCGCGGCGGCAGCCCGCCCGCGCCGAGTTTGCCCGAGTGAAAGTTGTCCAGGATGAAACGCAACGCTTTCAATTCGTGGCGCAGGATGTCGATTGGTTTCAGCGAATCGCGCGGCATACTCGCGAGCTTATCGCCGCAAGTTGTCGTGATTCAATCAGTCGCCCTTGATCAGACGATGAATGGCGCTCAGGTGGCGCTGCGAGTCGCGCTTGCGGCCCATCGCTTCGTACACTTCCGCGGCGTTGCGATGCCCCTCGACGTTGGCGGGGTCGCATTCGAGCGTCCGCAGAAAACTGCGCAGCGCACTCTGATGCTCGTCCCGCTTGCGATAGAGCAGGCCGAGCTTCAAGTGCACGTCGGCGCTGGCGGGGACGATCGCGGCCGCACCGAGCAAATGGCGCATCGCGCCGGCGAGATCGCCCTCGCGCTCGAGCAGCGTGGCGAGACGCATGTGCGCCTCGAAGTTGCCGGGCTCGCGGCCGACCAGCTCGCTGTAGATGGTGAGCGCCTTGAGGGGATCCTCGTCAGCGACGCGGCGCGCCTCCTCGAAGCGCTCGCGCACGCGGGCGGGCCCGAAACCGTCCTCGACTTTGCCGGGCTGATAACTGCCGCTAAAGTCGAACAGCAGTTGCCCCGTCTGAACCTCGATCAGCGACGGGCCGTCACGCACGACGATGCGCCCTTCGTCGTTGACGAGTTTCAGCGAGGTGACGGAGCGCTCCGGATCGACGAGCGTACGCACCCGCTCGAGAGTTCGCTGGATCGGATCGATATGCTGACGGGTGCCGAGCAGTTCCTTGGCCAGGCGCATCTCGAGCAGATCGTTGAACGCGAAACGATACTTGCGGCCACCCGCATTCAGCGGCCGCACGAGATTGCGCTTGACCCAGTAGCGGATACGCTCAGGCGTGACCGCGAGAATTCTCGCAGCCGTGCGCGTGGAAAAAGTCTCGCCACCGCCGCCCGCCTCTAACATCTTCGACACCAACGTCGAGAGTATAGGCAGTCGCGCGCATGCTCTCAACGAGGCGCGGCGCGGTTTCTCAACACCTGTGGAGCGATCGGCGGCTAGCCGCGAATTTCCTTGAGAGCGCGAGCGACGCGAACCACCGCCTCGACGCCGTTTTTTGCGTTGTCGATTCGTGCGACGGCCTGCTCATCGGTCATGCCGGGGCCGGTGATCGCGAGGCCGACCGGCTTGTCAAACTCGATCGCGAGCTGGATGCCGGCGCCGGCGATCGCATGCGCGATCAACTCGTCGTGATTGGTCTCGCCCTTGATCACCGCTCCGATCATCACGACGCCGTCGATTTCCTTGCGCTGCAGCAGAGCCTTAACGACCGGCGCCATATCGTACACGCCGGGGACGCGGACCACGCGCGCGACCTCGGCACCGAGCGACTCGGCATGGCGACGCGCCCGCTGTTCCATCGGCGTGGTCACTTCGGAGTTGAACTCCGAAACTACGAACGCAATTTTCATTGCAAGGCCAGGTTGACAGTGACGGCGTCGCGAATCTCGACGCCGTTGCTTTTGAGATACGACTTCAGCGCGGGAATCGGATGCTCTCCGTAGTGAACGATGGACGCAACGATAGCAGCGTCCGCGAATCCTGTCGTGAACGCGTCGCGCAGATGAGCGGGTTCGCCGGCGCCGCCGGATGCGATCACGGGAATCGAAACGGATTCGCTGATACGGCGCGTGATCTCGAGGTCGTAACCGAGCTTGGTGCCGTCGCGATCGATCGAGTTGATGCATAGCTCGCCCGCGCCGAGCCGCTCGCCTTCGAGCGACCATGCCAGCGCGTCGCGCCCGGTTGGCTCGCGTCCGCCGTCGATCACGACTTCGTATCCGGTCGGTACCTCGGGACGAGCGCCGGTTTTTTTCACCTGCATCGAGAGCACGATGCACTGGCTGCCGAACGCGCGCGCTCCCTCCGAAATAAGCGTGGGATTGCGGACGGCGCCGGAGTCGATCGAGACTTTCTCGGCCCCTGCCAGCAGGACGGCCCGCATGTCCTCGAGGGTGCGAAGGCCGCCGCCGACGCTGAAGGGAATGAAAATTTCGCGCGCCACCGCGCGCACCACGTCGAGCATGATGCCGCGGCGCTCGTTGGACGCGGTGATGTCGTAAAAAACGATCTCATCGGCGCCCTCCTTGTAGTAGTAGCGCGCCATCGCGACCGGATCGCCGACATCGACGTTTTCCAGGAACCGCACGCCCTTGGTGACCTTGCCGTCACGGACGTCGAGGCACGGGATGATTCTTTTCGCGAGCATCGTCAGCCGCTCAGCCGGCAGAAGTTGTCGAGCAGCTTGAGGCCGGCGGCGCCGCTCTTTTCGAGATGGAATTGAGTAGCGATCACATTGTCACGCGCTACCGCCGCGGTGAATTGCACGCCGTAGTCGCACGCGCCAATCGCGATCGAAGGATCGTCGGGAATTGGATAGTACGAATTGACGAAATAGAAGTGCGTGTTGTCGGGAACGCCGGCGAAGACGGGATGCGACCGGATCTGGCGCACGCGGTTCCATCCGATTTGCGGGACCTTGAGCGGGCGACCGTCGAGCGAGCGCGGATAACGCGCGACGCGGCCCGCAATGATGCCGAGGCAATCGGCGCCGTCCTCTTCGCTGCGATCGAACAGGACCTGGATACCGATGCAGACGCCGAGGAACGGTTTGCCCGCGCGGGCGACGTCGTTGCGCAGAACCTCAACGAGTCCGAGCGCGCGCAGATTTTCCATCGTGGCGCCGGCCGCTCCGACCCCCGGCAGGATCACGCGATCGGCGGCGACGATACGCTCGGCGCGATCTGTGATCTCGGATTTATGGCCGAGAAACTCCAGCGCGCGCTGAACGCTGGTCAGGTTGCCGGCTTTGTAATCGACGATTGCGATCATGGCTATATCCCAGAAGGCGATCATAGCTGGAGTCGCATCGCCACCCAAGGCGCGCGAAGAAAATCGCGAATCAGATTTCGGCGCGGATGTCCCGCTGGTCGGAGAGCACGCGCACGTTTACGTGATGCTCGTCCGAGTCGCCGAGCGATCCCCAATGCATCGCGAAGTTCTCGAGCTGGACGTCCGCGTTGAACCGTTCCGACACGCCCATCACGACTTCGTCGACGCCGAGCAGAAACGCCATCCGCGCGATCGCATAGACCTGGTCGTTAGAGACGACCACGAGCGGCGTGACGGCGCGGCCGTGATCCTCGCAAACCTTGACGACCTTGCTGAACAACTTTCCTTCCGCGTCGGTGAATATCTGACCGCCGTCGCTCGACGCAAATCCCTTTTCAGTTCGCACTGTCAGCGCGATCAGCTCGGCGTCATCGCGCTCGGACAAGTAACGATGCAGATGTGCGAGGTTGCTCGGATCGCGGATCGCAATCAGCCGCTTGTGCGGTGCAAACAGTCCCAGCCCGATCGAATCGACCTGGCTTTCCTCGATCAGTTGCAGATTAAATTTCTCGGGCTCCTCGCCGTACGCATGCTGCGCCTGGCCGTTGATCTTTTCCGAAATCTCGAAAATCACGAACAGCGCGAGCGTGAAGCTGACGCCTGAGATCGTCGCGACCTGCTTGGTGAACAGGTTGATGACCGCGGTCGCGAACAAAACCGTGAACGTCAGCGCGAGGCCGAGCGGAAAATCCTTACCCCAGGGCCGGAACCATTTCAGGTTCAGCGGCATCCGCCACAGGCGATGGTACTGGTCCTTGTAGCGCAGAATCAGCACCGAGAGTGTTTTGAAAACGAAGCTCCAGATGACGCCGAACGCGTACGCCTCGCCCAGCACGAACATGTCGCCGCGCGAGAGCACGATGGTGGCGATCTGCAGCATCGCGACCATGTTCACGATGCGATAATTCGTGCCGTATCGCTTGTGCGGATGGCGGAACCAGTCGAGCAGCACGCCGTCTTCCGCGACGCGCGTCAGCACGCCGGTCGAACCGACGATCGCGGTGTTAACCGCGCCGGCGAGAATCAGAAATCCGACGAATACCACGAATGCGCGCAGCGCGATCCGCGCCCACAGCGGTCCGACCATGAACATCGCGAGCCCGCCGATCAGATCGTCGCCGTAGTTGGACATGCGGACGCTGTCGGGGATGATCATGACCGCGAAGAAAGACACCAACGAAGTCAGCAGCAGGCTGTAAATGAAGATGACCAGGCCGGTGCGTAGCAGATTCTTGAGCTTGGGCGCCTCGATCTCGCGATTGATTTGTGCGAGAGATTCTTCACCCGACATCGCGAGGATCGAATGGCCGAAGGCGATCAGAATTCCCAGCGTGCCGATGGTGCGCGCGCCCGGAAAATGCTTCAGCCATCCGAGCGAGTCGTCGGTGAACTTCAACTCGAACGGCGGCAGATGCGCGCCACGCATATAAATCGTCAGCCCGCACCAAGCGATCATGAGCACGGCCATCACCGTCGTGATCTGCATGATGCGCATCGCCTTGCCGCTCGATTCCTCGATGCCAAGAATGTTCTGCCGCCAGAAATAAATGGTTACCGCTATTGCGAAGAAGGCGGCCGTGAAATCCGGCGGCAGGATGATGCTGGAATGCGCAAGCTTGAGCAGCTCGTTGATCAAGCCGACCAGGTACTGGCCAGCCGAGACGCCGCTGATCGGTCCGGTCAGGATGTAGTCGAACATCAGGGCCGACACCGAGATTTTCGCCAGCGTCGAGCCCATCGCTTCTTTGACGACGCGATAGACTCCCCCGCGCGTGAACATCGAGCACGATTCCACGTACACGGCGCGCACCGCGTACGAGAACAGCATTACGGCTAGAATGAAGTACGGCGCAGAGCGACCGCAGGCCTGCTCGACGATGCCGCCGATGTAGTAAGCTGTCGACGCGAGATCGCACAACACGATCGCGGACGCTCGCCAGAACGAGATGAAGGCGAGCATTCCGGTGGTAACTACGATTGCTTTAGTTTGTTGGCCAAAGGTCGCCTGCGGTTGTGACCGCTCGGCGCCAAAGACTTTTGGAGTGGCTGCCAAGAATGAATCTCCCCGAGCAAGCGCCGAAAATGCGGCGATGCCAGGCACTTCAATGTGCAAGATGCAGACCGCAATGATTCTGCATTGTTTGATTGCGGTTCCTAAACTTGAAGATGCGAACGGCAATACCTTGCGCGATTGGAGTCGTGCAATCTGCAATAGTCCAAGCGGCAGACGCTCTTGAAGCCCCCAGCCCATTGAGCACTAGAATGCTAATTGAACAGCTACCCGGGGAAGCACTTGGCTAACATCCTGGTCGTCGACGACGACCGCAACATTCGTCGGACCCTGGCCGCGAGCCTCGAATCCGCAAGTCATCAAGTGACCGTGGCGGAAAGCGCCGAACACGCACTGGAACTTTTTGGGCCATCGACGCCCGCCGTGGTCGTCTCCGACGTTCGAATGGAAGGGATGGGTGGCCTGAAGCTGCTCGAGGCGATCAAACGCCTCAACCCAGCCTTGCCGGTCGTGATGATGACTGCGTTCGGCTCGATTCCCGACGCGGTCGAAGCGATGCGCTTGGGGGCGTACGACTACGTTACCAAGCCGTTCACCGCCGACCACATCGTGCACGTCGTCGCGCGCGCGCTGGAGGTGCACGAACTGCGCGCCGAGAACAAAGAGCTGCGGGATCGGATCGAAACCCTGACCGAGCCCGAGCCGTTCCTCACCTACAGTCCGCATTCGCGGAAGCTCGCGGAAATCGCGGCGCAGGTGGCCGATAGCGACGCGACCGCTCTGATCACCGGCGAAAGCGGCACCGGCAAAAGCATGCTGGCGTCGTACATACATCGCTTGAGTCCGCGCAAAGATGGACCGTTCGTGCAGGTCGCGTGCACGACACTCAGCGAGCATCTGCTGGAAAGCGAACTTTTTGGGCACGTGCGCGGTTCGTTCACCGGGGCAATCAAAGACAAGCCCGGCCGCCTCGAAGCCGCCGAGGGCGGAACCGTTCTGCTCGACGAGATTGGCGACCTGACGCCGGTCGTTCAATCCAAGCTGCTGCGTTTTCTGCAGGAGCGGACTTTCGAGCGCGTCGGCGGCGCGCAGACGATCAAGGTGGATGCGCGCATAATCGCCGCGACCAATCAGCATCTCGAGCAACTGGTCAAGGAAAAGCGCTTCCGCGAGGATCTCTATTACCGGCTCAACGTCATCGAATTACAGGTTCCAGCACTCCGCGACCGGCCGGGAGAAATCCTGAAGCTGGCGGAGCATTTTGCCGCGCAAGCCGCGCAGACCCATCACAAGCCCGCCCACTCGCTCGCCGCAGAGGCGCGCGAGGCGCTGGTTTCCTACTCGTGGCCGGGCAACATCCGCGAGCTTCGCAACGTGATGGAACGCGCGGTAATTCTGAGCCGCGGCGAGACAATCAACCTAAGCGATCTGCCCGACAAGATTCTCGCCTCGCCTGACAAGCTCGATCACAGCCACACGCTGGAGCAGATGGAGCGCCGCCATATAGAAGTAGTCCTCGAGCAGGCAATGACGCTCGAAGAAGCCGCCGAAATGCTCGGGATCAACGTCGCGACATTATGGCGAAAGCGCCGGCGCTACGGTTTGGACTAGCGACCGGCATACAATCGCCCGTTGTGCGCTCCCGGGATTTTCTCTCGTTCAAGCTGCTTGCTCTGATCGCCATCGCGACTGTCGCGGCAGCATGCCTCGCGACGACTCCCGCACACTCTGCCGAATACCAGGAACTACTCTACGTCGAGAATCCCGACGGTGCGCTCCTGAGTTACAAGATTGAGCTAGACGGTGCGCTGACCGTGATTGGAACCCTGGCAGGCGTCGCACTGCCTCGGCGCTTCGAAGGACCGCCGGCGGTATCGCTCGTCGTCCAGCCCGGCGGCAGGTTCGCGTATTCGGCCGGCTCGTCGCCGACCATAAAATGTTACGCGCTCGACCGCGATGACGGCCGCCTCATAGCGAATCCCACCGCGTGCACTCCTCCTATAGCGATCGGCGTTCCGACGATGTCGCCACACGGCCGGGTTTTATACGTTGGCTCCTACAACGAAGGCGTCCATCCATATGCGGTCGATCAAACCACCGGCAACCTCACAAAGGTGGAGCGCAATTCTGCACCTCGCACGGGCGGAAAGCTCGTCCTGACCCAATCCGGCAAATTCGCGTACGTCGTACACTACCGCGCAAATAACATCACCTCTTACAGAATCGATCCTGACGGCTCGATGCAGCTAGTCGGCGGAATGAAAGGCGTGCCGACCGGAGACAAACCCACCGACCTGGTAGTCGATCCGGGCGGAAGCTTCGCCTACGCCGTGAACTCCTGGGATGACTCGATCTCCGAATACTTTATCGATCCCGGCACCGGTGCGCTGCGGATAAATCCCAAGACGCCGAGCATAGGTACCGGCAGTGTGCCCAATGCCATCGTGATCGATGGCGGCGGAAAATTTCTCTACTGCACAAATTCAAACGGCAGCTCGATCAGCCAGTACCGCATAGAAAGCGACGGGACGTTGACGTCGATAGGAGTTACCAGGGCGGCGGGGATAGGTATGGAACCGATCGTAACGGACCCTGCGGGAAAACTGGTCTATGTTCAAATCAACGTAGGTCGCAATAAAACCTTCCTCATAGGATACAGAATTGCCGGCGATGGCAGCCTCGTCGGACCAGTTCCAGCACCGATTCCGGTGATCGGAGATGCGCCTGACTTTGCCCCAGCGACATCGTGGATTGGACCAAAGCCCACGGTCCAAATCGTAAAGCGCGATGTCACTCCGTTGATGCGGATGAAATCCTCTGTCGCGGGCACCTTCACCGAGACCGGCCGGATGACGCCGCTGGGGTACATGCGATCTCTAGGTGGGACTCTGCTGCCGGACGGCCGTGTCTTTCTGCCGGAACAGGAC
>JBAWCX010000042.1:0-3850 GCA_049590495.1 Binatus sp. (SeqCode) | reverse complement strand
CTTGCGCTTGCCGGAGTTGCACTGGTCTGCGGCCCGGTAAGTGCGGCGCAGACACCACTGCCAAACATCTTGTTGATCTTAATGGACGACATTGGCATCGACCAATGGAAGCTGTTCGGATACGGCGGCGCGACTCCCGCCGCCACCCCCAACATCGACGCGATCGCCGCCGCCGGAATTAAATTCCACAATCTCTGGGCGATGCCGGCGTGCTCGAACGGTCGCGCGACACTCTTCACCGGCCGCTACCCATTGCGCACCCACGTCTACACCGCGCTCGGCAACAATGATCTCGCGAATTTCATGGTCAATCCGAACGAGGTGACCGCTCCTAACCTACTCAGGCAACGCGGTTACAAGAGCGCGCTGTTTGGCAAGTTCCACATGGGAATCCAGAGCAACAATCCTTACGGCTACGGCATGGTGCGGGCGTTCGGCTTTGATTACTTCTATGGATGGCTGGACGCTACCGGCGATCCGTCGTCGATCGATCAAACCGCCGGCGGCGTGTCCCCGCCCGGAACCTGGTCGTGCGGCTTCGTCCGCGACGCAAACCATGGCGGCGCGGATACAGGTGCTTGCTACAGCGGCAACAATACTTGCGAATTGACGACTAAATCAGATGCGGAGGCTCCCGGTCGCGTATGCCGTGATGCTGGCGGCATCTTCGATCCAAACCAGCCGTGCATCAGTCCAACCCCCGACTACATCAACTTTGCCACGCTCAGTGGGCACTACGTTTCGCCGCTCACGATAAACAATGAGGACGGGTCAATCGAGCAGGTGTCCTCGACCGACCTTCGAGCGCGTACCTATCGCGGCACTGATCCGGTTGATGCTGCGATCGATTGGATCAATCAACAGCCTGCGAGTCAGCCGTGGATGGTGAGCCTGGCTTTTGCGACGGCTCACACCCCCGTCATGCAACCGCCAATTCAATTGCTACCTCCGAGCGAAGCGGACACCAGTAATCTTGATTGCTCCAGCTCGCCCGACCAAAGAGTCATCACGAACCAGATGGAAGAGGCGCTCGACAGCGAAGTAGGGCGGCTTCTCGTGGCGACCGGGCTCGCCAGCCGCGGCAGCAATGGTCAACTAATCTACCGTCCGCAGCAAACTAACACGGTGATCGTACTGGTTACCGACAATGGAAGCCTGGGGACGGTGGTGAAAGCGCCGTTCGATGCCAGCCAATCGAAATCCAGTGTTTATCAAACCGGCGTATGGTGTCCCGGGATCGTCGCCGGTCCGCCGGTGAAGAAGCCCGGCCGCCAGGTGAATGCGATGGTCAATATCGCGGACCTTTATCAACTGTTCGGCGAGCTCGCCGGCATCGACGTGCACCAGAGCGTCCCGCGCACCGTCGACGCGCAGTCCCTTCTGCCGTATCTGCTCAATCCCGCGCAGCCGAGCATCCGCAAAACGAACTTTACGCAAATAGGCACGAACCTCCACGCCAACGGCGAGATCAACAGTCCCTGCCAATTCAACACCACCACCTGCTCACAGATCGCTCCGACCAAAGGCGTGTGCGAGGACAATAGCGGGATATGGTGGGGCCCCGGTGCGACCGACCCCAGCACGGTAGGCATACCGGCGGACGGGTTGCAGTTGTGCTGTGACGTCGCCGTCTGGCAGGCAAATCACGCGCAGACAATTTCAACCAACATCTACCCGCTCGAGGCGGTCGCCATCCGTAATGCCAGCTACAAGATAGTGATCAACAGTTTCGAGGCCTACGACGCAACTTCGAACTCATGCATCGCGACGTCGACCTGGGAGTTTTACAAAATCAACGAGGACGTGCCCGTGCCGAAGCTCGACAATACAAACCTGTTGGCGACCGGGAACCCGCTCAATCGGCAACAGAAAAAGACTATGACGCATTGACGGCGCAGCTTGCGCAACTGTTGGCGTCGCAGCCTGCATGCCCCGGCGACGTCAACCTCGATGGTGTCGTGAACAATGCGGATATCGCCCAGTGGCAAATGTTCCAGCAGCTTTCGGGATATTCGACTTGGGCCGACATTAACCTCGATGGACTGACAGATTCTGCCGATCTGGCAATCATCCTGCAAAACCAGGGAGCGTGTCCTACACCGCCGGCGACGGCGTCACGGTAAATATCCGGTTTCCTACTCGACGCTCTCGAGCAGCTTCGCGCGGAGTGCCATGTGCGCGCTCTTCAGGCCCGCGAGGATTCCGTCCTCGAAGTTCCACTCGCCGCTCGCCATTAGGTCCGCGAAATCGTTCGGATTGCGGATGTCCTCCGGGGTGAGCCCGGGATGAATCGCGCGCGCCATCGCCAGCACCTTGCTCTCCTGCTGCGCGATCATCTCGAGCATCAGGCGATCGATCAGCGCCAGTGTCTCGCGCGTCGCCATTCGCAGAGCGTAACGGATCGAGCACCTTCTTGGCGAGCACGCGCTTTGATAATGTTGATTCACAGGCGGCAAATATAATGTCCAACGAACTCGTTGCTCCCGATAAATTTTTCCTGGACCGTTTCGGCATGAACCACGGCGCGCTCGAACGAATCCTCGGCAGCGCGCTCGAACGCAAGGCCGACTACGCCGATCTCTACTTCGAGTACCGCAGCGCCGAGGGTCTTGGGCTCGAAGAATCGATGGTGAATCACACCAGCAAGAGCGTCAGCCATGGCGTCGGCGTGCGCGTATGCGCCGAGGATCGCACCGGCTACGCATATTCCGACGAAGTCACAGTCGACAGAATGCGCCTTGCGGCCGAAGCCGCGCGCGCGATCGCCGACCAGCGCGGCACGACGCCCACCGCCGTGCAGGTCGGTGCGCCGGTCGCGAGTCATGCGCTCTACGATCTCGACAGCACTCCGCTCGAGGTTCCCGTGAGTGAGCGCGCCAAGTTGCTGAGTGAGATCGATCGCGTCGTGCGCGCGTCCGATCCGCGCGTCAAGAACGTGATGGCGTCGTTTGCGTGCGAGCGGAAAATCGTGATGGTCGTCAACAGCGACGGGCAGGTCGCCGCCGACGTGCAGCCGCTGTGCCGGCTCAACGTGACCGTCATCGCCGACGACGGCAAGGGCCGCCAGATTGGCTCCTACGGCGGTGGCGGACGCGTCGAGTGGAGCTACTTTATCGAGAATGATCGCTGGCGCGAGTACGCGCTGGAAGCCGCGCGGCAAGCAATCGTCAATCTCGACGCCGTCGACGCGCCCGCGGGCGAGATGGTCGTCGTGCTAGGCCCCGGATGGCCTGGAATTCTGCTTCACGAGGCGATTGGCCACGGTCTCGAAGGCGACTTCAATCGCAAAGGGGTCTCGGCATTCGCGAATCGAATCGGCCAGAAAGTCGCGAGCGAGCTTTGCACGGTGATTGACGACGGCACTATCCCGAACCGCCGCGGCAGTCTCAACGTTGACGACGAAGGCACTCCCACTTCGCGCACCGTGCTGATCGAAAAAGGAATCCTGCGCGGCTACCTGCAGGATCGGATGAACGCGCGGCTGATGAAGATGGCGCCCACCGGCAACGGGCGGCGCGAGAGCTTTGCGCATTCGCCGATGCCTCGAATGACCAACACCTTCATGCTCAACGGCGAATCGACGCCCGAGGAGATAATGAAGTCGGTCAAGAACGGCCTCTATGCCGTCAGCTTCGGCGGCGGCCAGGTCGACATCACCAACGGCAAATTTGTTTTCTCCGCGAGCGAGGCTTACCTGATCGAGGACGGCCAGGTGACGCGGCCCGTGAAGGGCGCCACGCTTATCGGCAGCGGTCCCGACGTGCTGACTCGCGTCTCGATGGTAGGCAACGACCTCGCGCTCGACTCCGGCGTCGGCACCTGCGGTAAGGACGGCCAATCGGTGCCGGTG
>JBAWCX010000041.1:0-3769 GCA_049590495.1 Binatus sp. (SeqCode) | reverse complement strand
GGGTAAGCACAATCGGCACCAGCGATAAGTGCGACGGGTGTTCCCCCGCGGCCCTGTCGACGATCTTCTTGAGCTTGGCGCTCGAATAGTTTTGCCGCGCGACGATCAACGGTACGTGACTGTCCTGCCACGATGCGCTGCCATGCCATGAGTGATACGGGCCCGAGAAGTAGTAACGCTGCTGAATCGGAATGTTCAATCCCGATTTCGTGAGCAGCAGGATGTCACCGGCGCGATTTCCGTACGGCCCCACGCTCAGCCATCGCATCCGCCGGTCGAGCTGGATCAAA
Organism: Binatus sp. (SeqCode); assembly: GCA_049590495.1. Classification (GTDB taxonomy): domain Bacteria; phylum Desulfobacterota; class Binatia; order Binatales; family Binataceae; genus Binatus. Next base: position 3,479 of record JBAWCX010000041.1, on the reverse strand, counting down.
TCAGGCCGGTGATGGAAGAGCAGGTATTCCCAAATCGGCTCCAGATGATGACCGTCATAGATTTCGAACTCGTTGGTATCTTTTCCCGCTGGAGTCGGAACGCGCGCGAAAATCAAGTCGAGCGTATCCTTCATCTGCGGCACCGGCTGGCCGGTTTTGTTCGAGTTGTAAAATGCCCGCACAGCCGGCAGCACATCCTCCTTATAGCGCGGTGGACGCTTCCAGTCGCAGGTTGTGCCGGGATTGGGACACGTCGATCGATCGGCCAGGTAAACGTACGCCATCGCACCCTGGTACGCGAAAGCCGCCTGGTAGTCCTGTTCGTTAGGTCCCGGATTCAGCACAAATTTCCTCGGCCGGAATCCCGCCGCCGTGACGACGTCTGCCGGGCCGTTATTGGAGTCGGCGCCAAGGGCATGCTTAGGATCCCGCAGCACCGGAGTATGCCCGTGATCGGCGATTATCATCACGTAGGTCTGATCGAGAATGCCGAGCTTCTGGTAGTAGGCGAGTATCTGAGCGACCAGCGGATCGGTTACCGTTTCGAGATAGTTCACCTCCATCGGAATCGGATTGGGGGCCAGATGGGTGTACAAATCGATCCCCGGGAAGTACACAACCTGAATTTTCGAGACGCCGTGAGCCTCGATGCTATCGAGCAGCTTGGGCACGGATTTCTTATCGAGGTCTTCGTAGATATCCATCTTTTCGGGCGAATTCTCGCCGCCGCCCCGCTCGATGAACTCCGTATACAGCGAGACCATCGAGGTCGGATTGGCGACTGTGAAATAGTCGGCGCGTCGATAAATCGGATTCAACGAGACTGACGACTTCACCCCGGCCTGCTCGAAAAGGGTCGGGGTCTTGAGCGCCTTGCCGACCAGATCCTCGAGGATCATGGCGCGGTTGTCGTCCATCTCTGCGACCGACACGGGCACCGGCGCGTAGAATTTCATTTCCTCGCGCACGAACCATTCGTTGCCCGGCACCCCGTTCTTGGCCGTCGGCGAGCCGGTGAAGATAGCCGACCATGCCGCGATAGTGGTCGAGGGCAGGATGGTCACCGCATTCGGCACCGAGTAGGCGTGCTCGTACAATCCGCCGCCTTCGGACTTGCCTAGCATCCCGGCCATTGCGGACGCTTTGCCCGAGTTGATCGCTTCCATCAACTGGTCGTAGCCGGCCCCGTCAAAGGCGAAGATCAATACGTAAGGCCCCGGCTCGTCCGGCCGAATATGGCTTTTGTCGCGTTCTCCCCCATGCAGCAGAAATTTGGTCGCGCTGCAGGAAGCCAGGATGGATAGGGCGACGCACGTCGAGACCAGCGCGCAGCGGAGGAGGATGGAGACAGGATTATGGCGCTTCATTTTGATAGTGAAAATCTAACTCAATACGAGATTCGGAAAAAGGACGGAACCAGCGAGGCGCGGCGCGCGCGGCCGGAATCGAATCAGGCCAGGAATTTTTCGTACTGGCGCGCGAAGAAACGGCCGGTGGATTCAGGTACCGTCGCGTCGTCGCGACCCTCGACCGCCACGTCCGTGACGCGCACGAACCCCGCCCGCTCGTAGTAACCGCAAAGCGCGGCGTTGCCCGAAAAACAGTCGAGGCGAAGCAGCTTGCGGCCCGTGGCCGCCGTCGCTCGTTCCGCAAACTTGAGCAGCTCGACGCCCAAACCGCGCGCCTCGCGACGCACCGCGATTCGGTGGATATAGCCCGCAGCGTCTGTCGAGCCGGGCCAGAAAAGCTCGTCGCTCCATTGGAGCGTGAATGTGCCAACGGCGCGCCGATCGCATCTCGCGACGTATACCTCGCCGCGCGCAATGTCATCGGCGACCAGCTCGCGCGGAAATCCGTCGACCCGCCATTGATTGATTCCGCGCGACTCAAGCCATTGCGCCGACTCCTTAAGAATGTCGAGCACGTCGCCGAGGTCGGCATTAACGGCCAGCGCGATTTCCACCGGGCCGATCGCGGTTGCGATCGGCTCGGCGGCGGGACTCATTTCGGGAGATTGCGGTGGTTAACGGGTTACGCCCAGCGCGAGCGCGGGCGGTTGCGCGTCGATCGATTGCGCGCGCCCGACGAGCGGAACACGGTCACCGGCTTCGGCGCATGAATTTCGATTTTCTCGAAACCCTCGACGTGCTCGCGATCGAGCGCGTTGCCGAGCGTGCGTTCCAGCCGCGCCAGGTTGACGCGTTCGTCCTGCGTCACCAGGCTGATCGCTTCGCCCGCCTTGCCCATCCTGGCCGTGCGGCCGATGCGATGGATATATCCGTCGGTCTCGTCGGGCAGATCGAAGTTAATCACGTGCGAAACGTCGGGGATGTCGAGTCCGCGCGCGGCCACGTCAGTCGCCACCATCACGCGGAACTTGTGCGCGCGGAATCCCGCCAGCGCCGCGTTGCGCTGGCTCTGGGAGCGGTCACCGTGAATCTGTACCGCCTTGATGTTGGCGCGTATCAGCAGCTTGGCGACGCGGTCCGCGCGGCTCTTGGTGCGCGTGAAGACGATCGCGCTCTCCACTTCGGGCCTTTTCAGAATCTCGAGCAGCACGGGCCCCTTGTTCTCGAGCGTCACCGGGTAAATCGACTGGCGAATCTGCGACGGCGGCGCGGCTTTGTGCCCGCCAACCGTGACGCGCTCGGGCGTGGTCAGAAATTCGCGCGCGATCATCTCGGGACCGGACGCCATCGTCGCCGAGAACATCATGGTCTGCCGCTGCTTCGGCACCATCCGCATGATGCGCCGCAGTTGGGGCAGAAAGCCCATGTCGAGCAGGCGGTCGGCTTCGTCGATGATCACGACTTCAATTTTGTCGAGCTTGACGATGCCGCGCTCGATGAAGTCGATGAGCCGTCCGGGACATGCGACGAGCACTTGCGCGCCCTTGCGAATCTGGTCGATCTGGTGCCGCTCGGATTCGCCGCCAACCACGGTCGCGCAGCGGATGTGCGTGTGGCGTGCGATCAGATCGAACTCGCGCGCGGCCTGTGCGGCCAGCTCGCGCGTCGGCATGATCACCAGCGCGGCGAGATGCCGCGTGTGCTTGCGATGCAGTCGGTCTATGGTCGGGATCAGAAAGGCCGCGGTCTTGCCGCTGCCGGTTTCAGCCGTGGCAACCACGTCGCGCCCGCTGAGCGCAACCGGGATAGCTCCGGCCTGGACCGGGGTCGGTGTGTGATGACCGCGGTCTTTGATTGAACGATGGATCTCTGGCGATACGGGAAATTCAGAAAACGACAAACTGTATCCTATGGTTCAGAGCCCCGGATTCCAGTTCGAAAGAAAGTGCCGAACTTGTGGGTCTGATGGGTTGAGAGGGTGGCGTCACGGAATCCGACGCGCGCATAAAGTCACGATTGACTTGGCGGTAGGGTACAGGAAGTAGCGCAACGACACAATGGCCCCCACAGCCGTCGGGAGAGGAACTTAATTGGAGTGAAACCCCTCCTGGGTTTCACGCTTCCCTGGGC
>JBAWCX010000040.1:0-8618 GCA_049590495.1 Binatus sp. (SeqCode) | reverse complement strand
CGTTTATATGACGTTCTATCAATATCTACTCGCGGGTCGGCCGACGTTCTATCTGTCGATTTCGCTAGGACTCGTGTGGTTCTGGCAGTGCGGGCCAGCTCGATCAGCTGGCAAAGCATGATGTCTTTCGCGAAATGCCTCCGCTAGTCGCTAGACTGCTGGTGCTACTGGGGGTCGGCGTGTTTGTCAGTCACTGGTTAATCTATCTGTGTACGCTGATATATTGCTTGGTCGCCAGACCGGACGTGCCAGACGCTGAGAGAGGTGCAATACATTCCAAAAGGATTTTGGGCCATGTACGCTTTCTGAACCGCCGTGACACTCTATTGCTCGGTAAGCGCGGCGTGTTCACGGCGATAGGGTTTTTGTTGTTGAGTGCCTTGGTCGCATCGATATATAGTCCATTTTCGCCTTAGAACGTTTTTGTCGGGCTGAGTGCCGGTCGCTTCTGTCCACCGGCCCGCACGGCAGTGAGATCACTTGGAGCTGCGGTTTTAACCGGCAACACCCGAGGCGTCAACAACTTGCCGTAATTCGGTTGGCGTAACTTCCGTTACGCCGTCGGGAAATGTTGGCAAATTCATAGGTGCTCGCTACCCCGATGCGCATACGACGCGCAATCCATGACGCCAAGGGGTCACCCCCAAGACGTTATCGCGCCGGCGGTCAGATATTTGCGCCGATTCGGAAAAGCGAAGGGAGCTGATCGTCAAGATCGTTTCGAATCGCCAAGCTGCCATCGATGGCCAATTTTTGGTTCGAAGTGAATTGCCGGCTCAAAATAGGCGAGGAGCCGTTCCGTGGTGATCGGCTGGCGTAGGGATTTGGGGGACGACACAAAGCGAGACTGCGTAGTTCGGACCCTGACGTACGCGCCTTTCGACCAACGATTTAGCGCACAATTTTGAACAGTTTCGTCTGCCGAAACCTAGTACTTCCGGATCCCGTGGCTGTCAAATGTGGCTGTCAACTGTATCGACGGGTCCCGATTGCCCTCGTCAACGCGCAGAAAACCCTTTAATTTCAATGTCGGGGGCGGGACTCGAACCCGCACGGAGCTTTCGCTCCAGAGGATTTTAAGTCCCTTAAGTTTACTCGTAACCATGCGAATTGATTCGTTTTTCATAATCCAACATGTGAAAGTGTGTAACTTTATGTGTCGGTTTTGACGAAAATACGAGTGGTATCAAAGACTTGTCAGGCCGGTTTGCAGCCGCCGTGAGCGCGCGGTAGCCATCTATGTCAGTGACCTTGCGGCTTGGCTGCTGGAGGTCGCTATGCATTCTTCAAACCGCGACCACCATCCGGTTCGATTGCGGCCCGCGACTTCGGAAAATATCTGCGTCGCGCCCAGCGCGAGACATCAACCAGTCCGATCATGACAGGCACTTCAATAAGGGGTCCGATCACAGCCGCGAACGCAGCGCCGCTGTCAATTCCAAACGTCGCAACGGCAACCGCGATCGCTAGTTCGAAATTGTTGGAAGCTGCCGTGAACGAGAGCGTGGCGCATTGCGGATAAGTCGCTCCAACTCGTCTGCTCAACGCGAATGAGACCGCAAACATGATGGCGAAATAGAGAAGCAGCGGAACCGCGATCCGCACCACATCAAGCGGCATCCGCACGATCGCGGCACCTTTGATCGAGAACATCACGACGATTGTGAAGAGCAGAAAGGTCAGCGTCAGCGGACTGATCTTTGGAATGAAATTCTGCCGATACCACGTCTTTCCCTTCACCGTGGTCAGAACTTTCCACGTTGCGAGACCCGCGACGAAGGGAAGGCCAAGGTAGATGCCAACGCTCTCGGCGATCTGACCGATCGTAACGTGCACGATCGCTCCGCCGAGGCCGAGCCATCGCGGCAGAACGGTGATGAACACGAAGGCGTAAAGCGAAAAGAACAGCACCTGAAAGATAGAGTTGAAAGCCACCAGCCCGGCGCAGTAATCAGCGTCGCCATTGGCCAGGTCGTTCCACACGATCACCATCGCGATGCAGCGCGCAAGCCCGATCATGATTAGTCCGACCATGTACTCGGGACGATCGCGCAAAAAGATGATCGCCAGTGCGAACATCAGAATGGGACCGATAATCCAGTTCTGCAACAGCGATAGTCCGAGAATTTTCCAATCTCGGAAAACGTCGCCTAGCTCGTCGTAGTTCACCTTCGCAAGAGGCGGATACATCATGAGGATGAGGCCGATTGCGATCGGTACAGAGGTTGTTCCAACACTCATGCGGTCAAAGGTCGCTTTTACGTCAGGAAAGATTGCGCCGATCGCGATCCCGACCGCCATAGCTAGAAAAATCCAGAGCGTGAGGTAGCGATCTAGGAACAAGAGCCTGCGCAAAACCGACGTTTGCGCCATCGACATCGTCGCACTCATTTGTGAGTCTCCTGTGTCGGTGTGTTATAACGCGGGTGAATCGCCGCTATCGCTCGCGTTCTTCCGGAAGCTTGATTCGGCCGATTTCCTTGACCCGCTGCTCCAGCGCGAAGCTGTCGAGCGCCTCCATTCTCAGGCTCGCGAAAATCTTGATGCGATTTTCCAGCTCGCTGTAGACGCGGAAGAAGAAGCGGCGCTTTTGCTCGTTCGTACCCTCAAACGCCACAGGGTCGGCGGCGCCCCAGTGCGCAGTGATCGGTTGGCCCGGCCATACTGGACACTGCTCGGCGGCAGCTCGATCGCAGACCGTGAAGACGAAGTCGAGCGGCGGACTGTCCGGACGGGCAAACTCGTCCCAGCTCTTGCTGCGTAAGGTTGATGTCTCGTAATTCAGTTCTCGGAGCAGAGCAAGCGTCAAAGGGTGGACGGCGCCCATGGGATGGCTGCCTGCGCTGAAACCCTTGAATTTTCCCTTGCCCCAGCGATTGATGGCGCACTCGGCCATGAGGCTACGCGCGGAATTGCCGGTGCACAGAAACAACACGTTGTATTCACGATTGGCCATGGCGCGGTCTTCCGTCCTGGGTTCGGTTTACGGTTGCGCTTTCGACGCTGAGCAGCAGGCACTCGTAGAGGAGGGGGCTGGCGCACAGCACGAGTCAGACTCTTGCGGTTTGGACGCAAGTGGACGCGGGGCTACGTCATTGCCGTACACCGTGCTCTCGCCAAAGGTGTGAAACGTCTCCCACGAAATGCCGCTCGGATCCGACACCCAGCCCTTGTTGCCTCGCGCGTAGCAGCAGGATGCGTTTTCCTGCTTCGCGACCGACTGCCCGGCGGCGTCGAGCCGTCCTGCGATTATGGCCAGTTCCAAGTCCGACTCGACTTGCAGCCCGAGATGATCAAGGCCCGTCGACGTCGATCCCGCGGTGATTGCAAAGTTGACGCGGGGATCGTCGAGCATCCACTTCGCATAGTCAGCCTTGAGCACTGCTGGTTCAGTTCCGAACAGCGTCGAATAAAAGCGTACTGACGACTCGAGGTCATCGACCCTGACGTGAGCGTGAAATCGTTTCATACAGACATCCTCCGATTCTTCTTTGACGTGACAGTTTGTTCAGGCGCACATTCGGATCCGCAGCCTGGAGCCGCTACGGGAGCGCACAGCTCTGTCCGCCCTCCGCAGCAGTTCTCAGTCAGGTAAGTGAGCAGGTCGCTCATCGCCTTGAAGTTGGCGCTGTAGATGATCGAGCGGCTCTCGCGCCGCGAGCTAATCAAGCCCGCAAATCTGAGTTGGTTCAGATGAAATGACATCGTGGGCGATGGTTGCCCCAACCGCGTCCCGATCTCACCCGCCGGCAGCCCTGCGGGCCCCTTCTGCACCAGCAAACGAAAGACGTCGAGACGAGTCTCTTGCGCCAGTGCAGCCAGCGCCGCGATTACGGTTGACTTCTTCATAGTTTCATATTTATAAAGATATTGGAGTTCAGAGTCAAGCTGCCTGTAAGGAAACTGGAGGGGAAGATGCCGAAGGCGCGAGCGGTGATTTACATGGGATAAACTGGGATCGCGAACAGTGCTGACTAGGCCGGACGAGGGCGGACCACGGACCACTCTTTGCAGGGCGGTATGCGTGAGGTGTTGAAGGGCGCGCTGTTGCTGGTTCTAAGAAATACGCCAGTCCGTTCAGTGTCGAAGTATACCGAGCCGTCTCGCCTCATTGACGCTTTCAATCCGCATCGCTCGCAGTGATGCAGGGACGGCGGTTCACCGGGCTTGGAGTCTTCAACGAAATGATGGCCTTTGAAATCCGCTATCATGTCGATACCCCCAAACGATTTAAATTGAGAGACTAATTTGTTCTTTCTAGAATAATTTTGTCATTCTGTCACTCCTCTTGCCCTAAAATTACGACCGCAGTATAAAAATTACACGAATCACGTCGCCAACAACCTCATGCTAGGAGGGCTACTTCCCCATGAATCGCGACGCATGGAACAGCCACCAGTGGTCTAGTCCGAAACCCCGCCAGGTAGAGATCGAGCCCGACAAACCACTTCGCCAACATCACTGCTCCCGTTGTGGACGTGATTTTGTTGAGTCTCTGTCTGGGGAACGATGGGCGGTTTACGTCTCAGTATTTAGCTTTCGAAGACTCCCGGATCAGATAAGTACGCAATGGCTGGGAGAAATGTGCCCGGGCACACCGATGGCTTTCGACACGGAAGTTCGCAACAGGCTGATGGATCATCACGCAAAATAAGAATTGGCTCTGGGCTCTCCCCCCTACTGGAGCCGGTGGCACGCTCGGTAAACATGCATCAACTGACGGTGAGCCGAGCGTGCCTTTTTAGTTAGATTCCCATTTGCGGTGACGACCGCAAACGAAATAGAAGTCATTCCGGCGTAGCCACGAAATGTCACCCGCTCGTTCGGGCTGGTGAACTACCAGAGTATCGACTTCATTGCAGAGCGAACAGGAAAGCTCGATATAGACGCTGGCCGGATCACTGTTGAAGATCGGCGCAACGGAGAGGATTTTACCCGGCTTCACTGAGTCAAGGATAACGATCCGACCTGCGTGCGACCATCACCAGCGTGTTCTTGCAATTACCGTTTCAATCGGTCGCGATATTTCCGAAACCATATCCACGTCTTGGCGTCCGCGTATCTGAGCGAGCGGATGCACCCAACGCAGAGCACTACCATTGTAGGTCTTGCGGAATTCGATAGTGGTCATGCCGAGGCTGGGCTTGCGCGCGCAATATTTCGGTGATACTAGAAATGTCGTGGCGAGTGATTTTGTCGACCAGTTCAGCGCGCTGGGACAGCCGGGCCGGCTGAAAATTTTCCGCCTGCTGGTGAGAGCCGGACCGCAAGGTCTCTGCGTCGAGGATATCAAGCGCCGTGTGCCGATGCCGGGTTCCACGCTTTCGCATCATCTGGACACCCTCACGCGCTCGGGCCTTACTTCGGCGACGCGGTCGAGTCGGTTTCTCTACTACGCGGTGGATTGGGACCAGACCGCGGGGCTGATCCGTTTTCTTACTGAGGATTGCTGCGCTGACTTGCACAGTGGACTTTGGGAAACGCGCGATGGACCACTAGGCGATCCTAAGTCTCGGTCGCCGCGCTCGCGTGTAGCTAGCCTCGTGAAACGAAAAAGAAGATGAAGATTCGCTACATCGCCAGCGTGGCCGGGGTTGTTGTTATTTTGCTCTGGATCATCGGTGCCGCCAAAGGCGGTTATTTCATTATCGATCGTCACCAATACGTCCCGGCTGCGGGTGACTCGCCGATCGACAGTTTCTCCCAGCATAAGAAAACAATCGAGATAGAGGGCTGGCGGGTTGCCTATATCGACGAAGGCAATGGCCCGCCCGTGGTGTTGCTGCATGGTTGTCCCTTCTCCTCATGGGAATGGAAGGAGGTGATTCCGATTCTGGCCCCGCACTACCGCGTTATCGCGCCGGATTTGCTTGGACTCGGTGATACCGCGGTGCGGCTGGACGATGACTACCGGCTGCCCAACGAGATGAGGATGGTGACGGAGCTGCTCGATCGTCTCGGCGTGAAGGACGCGCGGTTCGTGGGTCACGACCACGGCGGCGCCACGTGCGAGCTGCTGATGAAGTACCATCCCGAACGCATCCACAGTCTGGTACTGACCAACATCGAGGCTTACGACCAGTGGCCGAGCAAACCTGAGACGCCTTACCTGAAAATGATCCTGAACCCGGTGACTGGTCCGTTCTTCAGACTGGCGTTCAGCTTCGAGCCGCTGCAGCGCGAGGCCTACGACAATGCCTTTTACCATGACGGTGCTCTGACCGCTGAGGTGCTCTCAGCATTCGTCGAACCGCAGCTCGCGACGCCTGGCAGGGGGTGCCGCCTGCGACGATTCTTCGGATGGCAGATTGACCCGAAGCACAATCAGGAGACAATGCTCGCCTTGGACGGGATGAAGCGCTTTGACCGTCCGGTTCTGATCTTGTGGGGCGAGCACGACACGAACTTCGGTCCAGCAATCGCCGAGCGGCTGGCTAAAGACATTCCCGGTGTCGTGCGGGTGCAATGGATGAGCAATTCGGCGCATCTGCCGATGTTGGAAGAGCCTCAAGCCTACGGCGAGGCGCTGATCAGGTTCTTTGCAGAAGACAACCTGCCCCCGCATCGGGATACCGCGGCGGCCAATCACTAGGAAAAGGAGAAAACACATGGATGAGAGCGCGATCAAGAAGGAAGTTCGCGAGTTGTATGCGCGGGAAGCGCTGAAGGTCCGTGACTCGAAGGAATCCGCTTGCTGCGGATCATCGGAGCGCTCTTATGAAGCCATAACGTCGAATCTCTACGCTCAAAGCGAAACAGCCGAACTCCCTGCGGAGGCACTTTCGGCTTCACTCGGATGTGGCAATCCGACCGCACTCGCGCAGCTGAAACCGGGCGAGACCGTGCTGGATCTCGGGTCTGGCGGTGGAATCGACGTGCTCCTGTCAGCGCGGCGGGTAGGACCCACTGGCAAGGCCTACGGCCTGGACATGACAGACGAGATGCTCGAGTTGGCGCGCGACAACCAGCGGAAGTCTGGCGTCCAGAACGTTGAGTTTCTCAAAGGCGAGATCGAGAGCATTCCGCTGCCTGACAACTCAGTGGACGTGGTCATTTCCAACTGCGTGATCAATCTGTCGGCCAACAAGGATCGCGTTCTCAGCGAGGCCTTCCGCGTACTGAAGCCCGGCGGGCGCTTCGCTGTTTCGGACATCGTGGTGCGTGGGGAGATTCCGGCCGATATTCGGCGGAGGGTTGAGCTCTGGGCCGGATGTATCGCCGGAGCGCTGGAGGATCGCGAGTATGAATCGAAACTCTCAAGCGCTGGATTCCTCGAAGTCGAGATCGAACCGACCCGCGTCTTTACCGCGGCGCAGGCGAAGGGTCTTTTGAAGAGCATAGGGACTGAGGCGGACGTGATTGCCGCCCAAGTGGACGGCAAATTCGCGAGTGCGTTCATCCGCGCGCGAAAACCCTGATCTGAAAGCGAGGCGAAGTGGTTATCGCCGGTTTTGAGATTCAATCGGATTCGCCAGTATTCCTCTCGATCCTGGCGATACACGTTCCGATGGGCCTGCTGGCCGTAGTCACTGGCATCGCGGCGATGCTCAAAGGGAAAGGTCGAGGTGCACACACTAGATTCGGATCGATGTATTTCTGGTCTCTCGGGGTACTCTTCCTAACTTCCACCGGTCTGTCAGCGATGAGGTGGTCTGAAGACTACCATCTGTTCATTCTTGGAGCCGTCGCGTTTTCCGCAGCGGTCATTGGTCGCCTCGCACGACGGCGGAGGTGGCGAACGCGGATCGATCTGCACATTGTCGGGATGGGAATTTCGTACATCGTGATGCTCACCGCGTTTTACGTCGACAATGGAAAGAACCTTCCTCTTTGGAGAGACCTGCCGCACGTCGCTTACTGGTTGCTGCCGAGCGTCGTCGGTCTTCCCGTGATCATTTGGGCGCTCGGACATGATCGGAGAACGATTGTCTACGCGGGAGGAACAGCGCGATGAAGTCTATCGAAGGTATAGGCCTGCCCGAAGTCGTTTCGCTTTACGGGGGCGTCCAGGGCGAATTCATGCAACTCGTTTTCGGACAACAGATTCATATCGGGGGAATGAAGGCCTCCATGGAGCTTGCTGAGCGGGCGGGGATCGGGCGCGGGCTCAATGGAATCGATCTGTGCTGCTGCAATGGCGCCGGAATGCGCTTCCTCGTGCGCTTTCGAAAGGTCGCCTCGATGGTTGGAATTGACGCGACCCCAACAATCGTTGAGCGGGGCCTCCAACGATGCCGCGAAGAAGGCCTTGAGAACCAAATTCGCTTCGTGCTCGCCGACGCTTGCGAGAGCGGGCTCGAAACCGGTTGCGCAGATTTCGTATGGGGCGAAGATGCCTGGTGCTATGTCGCCGATAAGCCGAAGTTAATAGCCGAAGCGGCGCGGCTCGTTCGCCGTGAAGGCGTGATTGCTTTCACTGATTGGGTAGATGGGCCGGCCGGACTGAGCGACCCCGAAGCTCAGCGCTTCCTCGGCATGATGAGCTTCGCCAACGTTCAGGACATTCAGGGCTATGCGCGCCTGCTCTCAGACAACGGATGCGAAGTGTTGGTTGCGGAAGATACCGCACGCTTCCCTTCCCATATGGCCCTGTACCTCAACATGATCGAGATGCAGCT
>JBAWCX010000039.1:0-1630 GCA_049590495.1 Binatus sp. (SeqCode) | reverse complement strand
CGGTAGCTGTAACGGCTCACCTCGTAGGCATCGAGCACGGCGCCAACCCGTTTATTGAGAATGATCACGTCGGCGGATTCGATTGCGATGTCGGCTCCGCTGCCGAAGGCGATCCCAACCTCGGCTTGCATCAGCGCCGGCGCGTCATTGATGCCGTCGCCGACCATCGCGACGCGCGCACTCTCCTGGAGCTTGCGGATCATCGCCGCCTTTTCCGCAGGTAATACGCGCGCATGCACTTCTTCGATGCCCGCGGCGCGGGCAAAATGCCGTGCCGCCAGCTCGTTGTCTCCCGTGATCAGACTTGTCCGGATACCGAGATCATGGAGACGGCGCACGGTTTCCGCTGCGTCGGGGCGCAGCGCATCGCCAAGTGCAAGCAGACCAAGAGGCTCCGCTTCGCGTGCAGCGACGATGACCGTCAGTCCTCGCCCTTCAAGCTCCTTAATGCGCTCATGCGCAGTGATACTTACGCCTTGGCCGACTACAAAATCTGGACTTCCGACAACCAGCCACTCGCCGCCTAGACGCGCCCTGACTCCTTTGCCGGCGACCGCCTCGAATCCTTCCACTTCGGACAATGCGATGCTTCTTCGGAGCGCCTCGTCCACCACCGCCCGAGCCAGCGGATGTTCCGAACCCGCCTCGACGGATGCTGCCAGCGAAAGTAATTCGGCTTCGGTGACGCCTACCGGGACGATCTCGCGCACGCCGGGATGCCCCTCGGTGAGCGTTCCGGTCTTGTCGAAAACCACGCACTGTACGCGACGTAGGGCTTGAAAGGCTTCGCCGGTGCGCATGAGTACGCCGCGCTCGGCGGCTTCGCCCGCGCCGCGCACGATTGAGAGCGGCGCGGAGATTCCGACTGCGCACGGATAACCCATGACCAGCACGCTCAGACCAGCGAACATCGCGCGCTGCAGATCGGGCGAGCCGCCTGCAATTATCGGAGCGACGAGCCAGAAGATGGTAGCGCCTGCGGCGGTCACCAGTACCACCGGCGTGTACACACGCAGCACGCGGTCCACCAGGTGCAGCAATCCCGGTTTCAGCGCTCGCGCATCTTCGACGCTGCGTATCACTTGCCTGAGGAAACTTTCCTCGCCCACCACCGTCACCCGGACCAGCAGGGTGCCGTGACCGTTCAAGGACCCACTGACAATCTTGTCTCCCCGACGCTTCTCGATTGGTAAAGGCTCGCCGGTGATAAGCGACTCGTCTATATCCGATTCCCCGGATTCCACTTCTCCATCCACCGGCAGCCGTTCACCCGGCCGGACTCGAACCAGATCGCCCACTCGCACCTGTTCAAGCGGAACTTCCTGCTCTCTGCCGTCCCGGACAACATTCGCGATGTCGGGTTGTAGATCGAGAAGCTTCTTTACCGCCTGGGAACTGCGCGTCTTTACGATCAGCGACAGCCATTCAGAAAAGACGTGGTACGTGAGCACCATCACCGCGACCGCGAAAAACGCAGTCGTCGGATAGTCTGGCGGATGGAACGCGAGGCCTATCGCGCCGCCCGCAAGCCCCGCAAATGCTCCGAATTCAACCAGCACGTGCTGATTCAGGATGCCCCGCCGCAAAGCCATCACCGCCATGCGCAGAACGTGCGGACCCACTACGAAGA
>JBAWCX010000038.1:0-5209 GCA_049590495.1 Binatus sp. (SeqCode) | reverse complement strand
GCACTATGGTGCTGCGCGCGTCGGAAGTCGAGACCAACTACGGACACATGCTGGTGTTTGGGGTGAACGACGACATGGTCGCGCGATTCGATTTCGCCGACGTACGGCTCGACGCGCAAACTCTGATCGATGAAGTGGCGCGGATGGGCGGAATCGTCGTGCCATGTCATCCGGGGCGCCCGAATATCGGGCTGTACGAGCATTACCAGAGCAAGGGTCCACTCGAGAACGTAGTCGCGGTCGAGGCGCTGAACGGCGGATCGCGCAAGGGCGAGGACGAACGCAGCGCGGAATTGATCGCGAAGTACGGTTTCGCGGCGACCGGCGGCTCCGACAGCCACCTGGTTAGCCTGATCGGACTGTGCGCGACCAAGTTCAGCGCGTACATCAAGACGATCGACGACCTGGTGCGGGAATTGAAAACCGGCAACTACGAGCCGGTGGATTTCCGGCCGCGGCGCAAGGCGGTGCCGCATGCGGTCGCGATGGAAACGCGATAGAGCGACGACGAGAGAATTGCGATGGCAGTCGACTACGATCCGGCGCTGATCAACAAGGTCTTCGAAGTGACCGAACCCGTCGAGGTCAAGGCCGACAAGATCAAGCGGTACTGCGCAGCGCTTGGCGAGACCAATCCAATCTACACCGACGAGGCGGCGGCGAAGAAAGGACCGTACGGCGGGATTGTCGCGCCGCCGTCTTTCGCGGTGACGTTCCGCAACGGCCGGCATTTTTTCGAGAACGTGCCGCGCTTCGGACGCCGCGGCTTCGACGCCGGCAAGGATGTCGAGTTCGTCTCGCCGATCCGGCCGGGCGACCAGGTGACGCTGAGCTCGCACGTGAAGGAAATTTACGAGAAGACGGGACGGACCGGCACGATGGTCTTCGTCGTAATCCGCTCGACGCTGAAGAACCAGAAGGACGAAGTGCTGGCCCATATCGACCATCGCTTCATGAACCGAACTTGAACAGTTTCGAAGAGATCAATATCGGCGACACGCTCGGCCCGCTCGAGCTGTTCGTGACCAGGGATCAATGTCGTGCGTACGCCAGGACGATGGGCATGGGCGAGGGCGCGGGCCGCTTCACCGACGACGAAGCCGCCAAGAAAGAAGGGCTGCCTGGGATGATCCTGCCGGGCAACATGAGTCTGGGGCTGCTCTCAAAGTTGGTGACGGATTGGATCGGCTCGAGCAATGCCTGGATGACCCGGATGAGCACCACTTATCGCGTGCCGGTGCAGCCCGATCACGCGATCACGATTCACGGCTTTATCACCAACAAGAATCCCGAAGACCGCACGGCCGAGATCGACGTCTGGATGGAGAACGAGGAGGCGGAGCGCCTCGTGACCGGCACGGCAACGGTCGAGTTCAGAAAATAGCCGTCAGAATCGGCGCGCTACAGTTTAATTCCGCCCGCGAGCGACAGGGCAGGATTCCTGGGATACGGCATGTTGTCGTCCCGCATCTCGGGATTAGTCGGGCCGCTCGATTCCGATCCGTAAGGAGACGCTCCGAGCGGCTTGGTTTGCGCCATCTGCATACACCACGGATGCTGATCGCCGACGGTGCATGCTTGCCGCTGCTGGACGGTCTGATTGTTCGTCGAGCATCCGCTGAAGATCAGCAGGATCGAAATCGCGATTGTCGTGGATGCGAATCTCTGCATCGGCTCACCTCGACCGGCAATTAGTGCCCGAACAACCCGGCGCACCGGATGAGATCAGAATTATGCGGCCTCAAGCTGGGACGCAAGTACAAAAGATCGCGGGGTGAAAGAACTTGATTGTAGTGAAACCCGCCGTGGGTTTCACGCTTCCTTGGGCAGGGGTGACCCCTGCACCCGGTGCGAAGAAGAGATGCGGGACTTCGTCCCTGTTAGAAGGTTATGGTTGTGAGGGCGGAGGTGCTGGTGAAGATTCGCAACTGCTTCGCGCGCGTGAATTTAGACGGCGCGGAGTTCGGTTGAGATATCGCCGCGGGTGGCCAGCCTTGCCGGGATGAAGCCGCTGACTGCTCCGATCGCGGTGGCGATAATGAAGCTGTACGCGATGATTCGCGGTTGCAGCGTCATCGCGAGCGCCAGCGGACCGAGCGCGCCGGAAACATGCGGCAACAGTTCGAACCCCAGAAAAGCCAGGACGCATCCGAGTGCGCCTCCGGTCACGCCGACTATCAGTCCTTCGACCAGGATTCGCATGACAATCGAGTTGCGCGTGAATCCAATCGCGCGCATCACGGCCATCTCGTGACGCCGCTCGCGGACCGCCATCGCAGCCGTATTGGCGGCGACCAGCGCGATCGTGAACATCACGATCGCCGCGAGAAATTTCGCGCCGGTCAGCATCAGGCCCAATTCGCTGCCGACTTCGTTCTTGATCAGCGCCACCTCGGTTTCGGTAGCCGTTTCGTACTGCGAATTGGCGAACATTTCGTCGATCGCGGCGATCACTTCGGGCGCTGACCGGGAGCTATCCATCTTCACCCAGAACAGGTTGGCGGTGCCGGGCCTGTGCAGCAGTTCTTCCATGTAGTCGCGCCTGAAGATAATTCGGGGGCCGGCGGCTTCCTCGTTCAGCGTGCCGACGATTGTCAGTTGCAGATCGACCGGGTACATCGTGCCGCGCAAGATGATGGTCTGACCGACCTTCCATCCGTAGACCTTCATCAGATTGGTTGCGACGAGAGCCGCCGTGCGCAGGCTTTCGAATTCATGCTCGGTTTCCGCGCTGATATCCCAATCGGGAAAGATTTCGCGGACGTGATCGTCGTCCACGGCGAGGACGCCGAGCTGCTCGGTTGGATCGCGGTAAGTTGCCAGGAAGACGCTGTAGGCCGCCACCGCCTGAACGTGCGGCAGGGTTTCGATTCGCCGGCGGTAAGACTCGGGCAGCATGTAGAAGATGCTGGCCTTGCTGTGGCAGATGAGGCGGAGCGAGTTGGCGCGGTCGCGCAGGACTTTATTGAGCAGTCCGGGCAGGCTGATCAGCGATGCGAAGATGAATATCGAGACGGTGATCGACAACGTGGTAAGAATCGTGCGGCGTTTGTTGCGGGAGAGGTTGCGGAACACGAGCGACAGGTAGTTCATCGAGCGGCCGGCCGTCTGAGGGTCACGATTCGAGATTTAGCGTTTGAAGGCCGGATTTGGAAGGGAGGAGGTAGGGAGGGCTGCTCGCATACGGCCGGGGTCAAGCTAACCTAACGCCTAACCCCTTCCCATTGTGGGGGGGAACCGGTCGCGCAGAGAGCGGAGCGCTCCTATATCAGGAGGGAGCCGCGGAAGGGTTCGTCTCTTGGCGGCGGGAATTGCAGCAGGTTGATGGCCCACTTACGGGCTTGGCGCAATGCGTCTTCGGCGCGGCGGAAGATTCTTTCGCGATACATTACCGACCAAACGTAGGCGTCGACAGACGGCTCGTCGCCGAGCGTGATGTCGAGCATCCAGTCCTCGAGCTGCGGGCCGCAGATCAGCAGGCGCACCACGCGGCCGTGATCGATTACGATCCCGCGCGCCTCGCGTGGAATGCGGAACTCGTCCTTGACGCGCTTGATGACATTGGGCGGCGCGTGCTGCTCTGTCATCGCGACGTAGGCCCAATCGCCCTGCGGAGGATTCGCCTCGCGCGCGATGCGCAGGTTGTTGTCGGTCAGGTCTTCCTTGGCACGGTCCTGATCGTAGTCGTGCGCGACCTGGTAAAAGGCCATCGCGACCGGCAACTGCGGCATCTCAGTTTCGGACTTGGCCTTTTTGGGTTTCTTGAAGGTGGTCTCGACCCACCAGCGATTTTCGACGTTGGGCTTCTGCGGCATCAGGCGACCCGGCGAGATTTGCGAGTGGCGGTCCGCGCAGCGCGTCGCGATTTTCGTGCGATCGAGATTTGCGGGCGTCGCTTGCGGAGGCGATTCGCGGCGCGACGCGCACTCGAGATTCCGGCGCGGGCGCGCGAGCGCGATGCAGTGCGGCGGCCGGGGAGCTTGAGCCCGCGCACCATCCGGCGCGAGAACAAGTCGGCTTTGCGCTCAGCGTCGGTCCAGAAAAGGAAGTGGCCCATCTCGTGGTAGATCATCTGGATCCACATGCGCTCGCTGTAGTAGACGCGGCCGCGTTTCCAGTTTTCGGGATGGACGAGATGGATGCGGCCGTCGTCGTAGGTGCGGCCGGCGGTCTTGCCCCAATCGATGTACTCGAACCATTCGATACGCGGGCGGCGCAGTTTGAAGTATCGGCACATCGAGGAGATGGCGCGGTTGAAATGCGCGGCGCGATGGCCGCGGAAAAATTCGGCCAGGTTGCGATCAATTTCGCGGCGATGAGCGACGGGAGGAACAATCATTCGCACGAACAGGCGACCTCCGGTTTCGGTAGGAAAGATCTTATGGAGGGGCGTCAATCAGAGTCAAACAGAGTCGTGAAAACACAAGTTTATACCGACGTTTGATTGCTCAAGGAGTGGAAAATCTCCTGTCATAGGCGAGTTTGGCTCGTTTTGGGGGATTAAACCTAGCCGAGAGTGCCCGACGCCTTCAGGCGCGCGATTTCTTCCCAGCTCAGCCCCATTTCGAGGGCGACTTCCTCGGTGTGCTGGCCGAGTTCGGGGGCGGCGCGATGACGCTGCTTGTCGGCGTCGCCGAACTCGATCGGGCTGTTCACGACGCGGCATCCGGGAATATTTGGATGATCGACGGCGGCGAAGGCGCCGATAGCTTCGGCTTGAGGATCGTCGAGGACTTCGGCATCAGTGCGGACAGGAGCCCAGATTAGATTGTGGCGGTCGAAAATGGGAGCCCATTCGTCGGAGGTGCGGGCGGCGACCGCGCGATCTATTTCCTCGATTAGCGCGGTGCAATGGAGTCCGCGCGCGGTCGAATCCTTGAAGAGCGGATCGTTCAGCCAATCCGGTTTGTCGAGCGCGCGGCAGAAATCCGGCCAGTGGCGATCGCTCTGGATCATCACGAAGTAAATCCATCGCTGGTCGGCGCATCGATAGGAACTCCAGAGCGGATTTATGCGCTGGGTGCGCGATTCGGATCGAGGAGAGAAGCCGGTCATGAGGCCGATGGTGAGATCCGACGCGTTCATCCAGAGCCCCATCCCGAACAGCGAGACGTTGACCTCGCGGCCGCGGCCGGTGCGCTCGCGTGCGAGCAGGGCGGCTGAGATCGCGCCGGCCAGGCCAAGCCCGACGGCATGGTCGATCATTGCG
>JBAWCX010000037.1:0-2056 GCA_049590495.1 Binatus sp. (SeqCode) | reverse complement strand
TTCCTCGAAAGGGCGAGGGGGAAAATCCCCCTCGCGCTCCTCCTGCCGGAACTCAAACCAACCCCGGCCAGACTGATGCATTTTTACTCCGGCCTGTTGATGTACTTTTGCTCCGGCGTTGACAGTTAGTGTGCCGTTGAAGATATTGCTTACCCAGAGGTTGTTCCTGGAATCGAAAATCAGCCCCCACGGCCCATCCAGATCCGCGCTGGCAAGTACGCGACTCGGATCAGTTTCGCCGCTGATCTTGAGGTTTTTTGGCGTAAATTCAACGATGGTGTTATCAACGTCGCTGACGACCCAGAGGGCCGGACCGCGCGGCCCGTTCAATGGCTTTGAAGTCTTAGCGTATGCTGCGCCCGCCGTCGTCAGCATCGCGACTGCAACCAGCAGACTCGAAATGCGGGTTATCTGAGAGATTGAACCGAATCCAAATTTTCGCATGGGCCCCCTGACGGTAAAACCTGACGGTAAACATCTTTGAAATGTCGGGATCTTTAACCGGCCCGCCTGTATAGATCGAACACCACTTATATACAAGGCGTAGCATAAAGTTTCACCCGGCCATCCGGTGCGCAACGATAGTCGCACTCGCTAGGCATCCACCGGCCTCGCATTTGGAAATGTAGGCGTATGGGTGATCCAAACGGTCGTTGGTTGGATACTATCGCCAGGGGCTCGAATCCCTCCGAGCGCACTACCCCAACCTCATTTTGATGACAGTCAGGCGAGTAACTATGCGCTGTAGTGCAAGCAGTGGCTCTTAGCCCCGGGATCGGTAAGACTCGGCTTGCGGTGCATCTGGAGCCGGGCCTATCTCTACTTCGTACACCTGCTGGTGAGCGACGAGCGGACCCACTTCAGCGACAACTACTTCGACCTGGCGTCCGGAACCCGCTCAGGCCAACAACTGGGCGAGTGCATCCGGCGGCGCATTAAGGTCGCCGAAAACCCTCTCCACCCTTCAGGGGGAGAGGAGGGTTCGAAGAGGCCTTACCTGCGCCCAGCATGGCAAGGGATGGTTTCTTCGATAGAACATTTCGATAGAACATAGGGATGGACCGATGCCCCGCCTCCAGTGAAAACGCTCAGCACGCTTGAGAACGTCGATTTAAGACAGCACCCAAAGCTGCGAGAGGAAAATTGCCATGCACCTTGCCATGCTCACGACATTTGCTGCCAGCAGGAAAGAGCCGCTGGCCGACGTCCTCGAGCGCGTTCATGCGGCAATCATCGCTGCGGATTTCGGCGAACCTCATGTCCAATTCGTGCTGGCCGACTCGCGCGGCGTGTCGAGCGTCGACCGCGTGCTCAAACGCTTCCCAAGTCTCGAGCGATTCACAAAGAGCCTTCAGCCAACCCCTGCCGTCGCGGCTGTGAAAGCGATCTCGAATCGCGCCAGT
This sequence comes from Binatus sp. (SeqCode), assembly GCA_049590495.1. Lineage (GTDB taxonomy): Bacteria > Desulfobacterota > Binatia > Binatales > Binataceae > Binatus. The sequence continues at coordinate 653 of JBAWCX010000037.1, read as the reverse complement.
CCGGGCACCTCCGCTGAGGCAATCGACTTCGCGATCTTGCTTGAGATTGCCCGCGGCGTACCGAGAAGCTTCCCGTTTCACAGCATAGGAATTCAGTTCCCGGTTCCCGCATTCTCCGATGGAGCCGAGCTTCCTGCGACGCTGGTCGATCCGATGCCGATGCCCGGCATCTCGGTGAGCGACAGGTGGTGGGTGAACGGACGCTTGCGATCCGTCTCGGCTCTAGTCATCGTCGACGCCGACCCCGCCGCCAAGAAACTGCCTCCTCTTCCGGATTCAATCGCCGCGGTGTTGGCCGCATGCGGCAAGGTAAAAAAGACGGTTCAGGTCCCGCTCGTCAGCGCTCCGGCACAGCAAAGGCCAACTATCGATGCGGCAGCGCCCGAGATAGCCGCGTCGATCCGCGCCGCGGTGCAAGACTATCGATCACGAATCGCCGAGATCGTCGAAAGCGCGCAGCTGCCGCATGATCTGCCGCCGAACCAGGAAGCCTTCACCAGCGGCGTCACCGCCGGGCCGAAGAAGCCCGAGCTGGTACGCGCCTTCACCCCGATGGGCTACGACTGCCGCGGCGAGTCCGGCACTTTCACGATGCGCCGGCGCACGCCCGGAAATCTCACCGCAGAGCTGATGCTCGACGTCGGCACCTGGAG
>JBAWCX010000036.1:0-2016 GCA_049590495.1 Binatus sp. (SeqCode) | reverse complement strand
GGGACGAAGTCCCGCATCCCGCGGCGGTGCCGATTCTCTTAGTACTGGGTGCAGGGGTCACCCCTGCCGAAGGAAGTGTGAAACCCACCGCGGGTTTCACATTAAATAAAGTGATTTACCCTTCCCCCATCGCGCCTCTCGCCAACGGCTTGCAACAGTGCGATAAATCTCAACGTACCCCCCTCGGAGGACGTTTTCATTTTGAAGAATCCATTCAGTGTCGAAGGCAAGGTTACGATTGTGACCGGTGGCGGAACCGGAATCGGCGAGTCGATCGCCAAGGAATTCGCCCAGCGCGGTGCGCCGGTGCTGATCGCGAGCCGCAAGGTCGAGAACCTCGAGCGCGTGCGCGACGAAATCCGCAAGGCCGGCGGCAAATGCGAGATGGTCCAGGTCGACGTCCGCGACGCCGAGCAATGCGACAAGATGGTGGCGGAGGCGGTCACGAAGTTCGGCCGTCTCGACGTACTGATTAATAATCACGGCGCCAGCATCACGACCCCGTCGTTGAATCTCTCGCCGAACGGATGGCGCGCGGTGGTCGGAATCAATCTCGACGGCGTGTTCTTCTGCTCGAAGTCGGCGGCGCGCCAGTTTATCGAGCAGAAGAGTCCCGGCTCGATCGTCAATATCTCGTCGACGGCCGGCGTGCACGGCTCGCCAACGATGCTTCCGTACGGCGCGGCCAAGGCGGGCGTGATCAACCTGACCGTCTCGCAGGCCGGCGAATGGGGCCCGATGGGTATCCGCGTCAACTGTATCGCGCCCGGCCCTATCGACACCGAAGGAGCGGCGCCGCGAGTGTGGCCGAATCCGAAGGTCAAGGAGATGGTCGCGCGATCGCGCGCGCTGCAACGCTTCGGCCGCGTCGAGGAAATCGCCCACCCGTGCATCTTCCTGGCGTCGGACGCGTCGAGCTACGTCACCGGCTCGCTGCTGATAATCGACGGCGGCGAAGGCATGATGCGACTGGGCGGATAGTTGGACAAACTCCCGCATCACCAGTAAATAATTTTTCGATTCCGTCGAGAGAGGTTGATTTCATCATGGCTGACAAGAGCGCGGTCGGGAAAACCGGCAAACCATTCAAGATCCACGTCGATTGGAGCAAGGTGCGCGAGTTCGCGCGCGCCATCAAAGACCCGAATCCGCTCTACTTCGATCCGGAACTGGCGAAGAAGGAACTCGGCGGAGTGCCGGTGCCGGTCACGTTTCTGCAGACCAGTGCGTTCTGGACCGACGAGACTTCGAGTCCGGGCTTCGGCGGCTTCGACTTGCGCCGTATCCTGCACGGCGAGCAGGAGTTCGAGTTCTTCAAGCCGATCTTCGTCGGCGACACTCTGACCGGCGTGACCAAGGTCGCCGACGTGCTCGAGAAGGAGGGCGGCCGCGGCGGCAAGATGACCTTGCTGATCACGGAAACCGAGTACACCAACCAGAAGGGCGAGAAAGTCGCGATTGCGCGCTCGACACTGATCGAGACCGGACAAGCGGTCAAAGCGTAATCGCGAAACGATTCAACCGGAGAATTAAAATGGCAAAATTGAAATTCGATTCCGTCAAAGTTGGCGACGAAATTCCGAAAATCGAGATCAAAGGCGTCACGCGTCCCGACTTCGTCCGCTATGCCGGCGCCTCGGGCGACTTCGTCCCGCTCCATTACGATCAGACCTTCGTCGAGGCGGCCGGAATCCCCACCGTGTTCGCGCAGGGGATGTTCACCGCGGGCCTGCTCTCGAAAGCCGTCACCGACTACGTGGGAATCGGCAATGTGCGGCGCTTCCAGGTGCGCTTCGCGACACGCGTGTGGCCGGGCGACGTCGTCACGTGCACGGGCAAAATCACCAACAAAGTCGAGAAGGACGGCGAGAAGCAGATCGAAGGCGACCTGATCGTGCTGAATCAAAAAGGCGAGCCAGCAATCAAGGGCAGCTTCCGCGCGGCGTGCGCGTAGGGGAAGGGTAAATCACTCAATTTAATGCGGAACCCACCGTGGGTTCCGCACCTCCTTGGGCA
>JBAWCX010000035.1:0-3456 GCA_049590495.1 Binatus sp. (SeqCode) | reverse complement strand
TTCCTCGAAAGGGCGAGGGGGAAAATCCCCCTCGCGCTCCTCCTGCCGGAACTCAAACCAACCCCGGCCAGACTGATGCATTTTTACTCCGGCCTGTTGATGTACTTTTGCTCCGGCGTTGACAGTTTGATTGGATCGTTGCTCAGGTGGCCTGAGACCCAATTTTTTCGTGCGCTCGCTGTTGGGAAAACGTTTCGCATAGTCGAAAGTGCCAGCCGACAATTCGAGTTGAATCGTGGAACTCAATCGTTCGGCATCTACTCGCGTGCGCTTGCTCGCCTCGACGCCCAACGGCTCGCGGTATGTACGGCCGTCGTAGTATTTAAACGCGATCCGTAATCGACCGTGTCTGTCCGTTTCGAGCCACGCCATTTTCAGTTTCCTCCGAGAATTCTGGAACCTGGCCGCGGAGTTTTTCGGGAGACTTGAACTGCTTCTCCCGAAATGTCGGCCAATGGATCAGAAAACGCCCTTGGACAACAAAAAGACCGTCCGCTTCGCCGATTTCGCCCGTCGCAATCCAGCCATACACCGTCTTTCGGTTACGCCGAACCATCTTTGCAAGTTCTGGTATCGTTAAGTACTCGCTCGATGCGGACCCAGTCTCGCCCTCTTGTCTGCTCATGATCGCCTCTCATCGCGGTACTCAGACGCGTTGCTGTCGATGAGTTTCTGCTAACTGGCGGAGAGCATTACCGCAATCCGGGTGCCAGACATAAATCCGCCGTACTGTAGGTATCTCCTCAGTTCGCGTTCCCCGAAAAGTGTGCATGTGCAGATTTGGCACGCACACTTATCGCATGCCTCGTCGAGTCAGTGGAGTTTCGAAAAGCGTTCTCGTCAAATCGACCACATCATTGGCAACAGTTAGCCCTTGCGCTTCTTGTAGCGAGTCCCGCTCGTGAAAAGGTTTGGCTGGGAAATCCGCAAACCTTGACGATCGAGCTCGTAGCCCAGCGCTTCCATAATCTGCCTCACCATGTGCCCAATCGTTTGCTTCAGCCGATCTTGCGAGATTTCGGGACCGAACGTACGAATCAAGCCCTGGGCGAGCGGTTCGACTGCTGCTCGCCTTAACGCCGTTGCCGTCTCCATTCGCAACAAGTTGTCGTGCAGCTTCAGATAAGGCCACAACTGTTTTCCTAACGCCGATTCCGAGACATCGCGGAAGTGGCGAGAGTCGTACTCCAGATCTTTCAAATCGGGTGACGGGGCAATCTTGCTCGTAGTCATTACGGACAACCTAATTAGACATGACTATATAGACATGTCTGATTTAGCGCAAGAGATCGGTGTCGTCTGCGGCCGAGGGTAACGCTAATCGAGACTAGAGGCGTTGGCGTTCGTAAAACGCCGCCACCCTCATCCGGTTTCCACACACATTTCCGCTACACCATCGCCGCTTGCGGTTCTTGCTCGTGTCGTAGAAGAAAGCGCCACAGTGGGAACTGGCACATTCCTTCACGCGGGAAAGATCGCCGCGACAGAGCAAGGAAGCAGCGGATTCGGCGATCGGAACGAGCAGTTGAGTCGGCTCCTTGAGGTCAGGCTCAAATCGTCGCTCGAAACCTTGCGCAGTCTTGAGCAGTCTCGTGGTGCCCGATGGTCTACCGATCACGTTGTTAAGGGCTTGGATGGCTGCGCGTGGAACCGATCGCGCGTGAACAATTTCACCCGCCATTTCGCCCAGGCAATTCCGAAGTGTCAGAGCCTGTTTGAAGATGCGCTCCGCGGCGGCCTTACCTCGCCATTGCTCGAGTGCCTGCGTCAGATTGTTGCGGCTGAACAGTTTTGCCGAGGCAAGCCATGTAATGAAATCTTCATAATTTCGTAACAGGTCCTTGACCTCGCCGGACTTGTTCGCTTCGGTATTTACAAAATCAAGGCAGGCGTAATGGCCGATGAATCTGAATGCGGGAGCACGCTTCGCGAAAATAAGCTTGTTCCTGGTTCTGGCCATTCTATACTGAGCTATAACGACCTAAGCAACTGTTGACTCATTAGGGTGATTTGGATTATCTGTCAAGGGCCGGAGGGGTGGAGGAGGTGTCGGGAATCCACAGGGCGTTTGGAGTTTGCCATGATTGGCCATTCTGTACCGATGCGCCGACTCACGAACCTGATTGATCGTACCGCTTCATCTAACCTGCCCGCGATCATTACTGGCGAAACCGGAACCGGCAAAGAGGTGACCGCCAGGGAGATTCACCGCCGGTCAGCTCGAACAGGTCCATTCGTCGCGGTGAACTGCGCCGCGATCGCCGAAAGTCTATTCGAGAGTGAGCTGTTCGGCCACGAAAAAGGCTCTTTCACGGGTGCGGACCGCCGCCGTCGGGGGCACATCGAACGGGCCAACTGCGGAACGCTCTTTCTCGACGAGATCACGGAGATGCGCAGCGATGCGCAGGCCAAGCTCCTGCGCGTGATCGAAGAGAAGACGGTCCTCCCGGTTGGCGGCACAGAAGAGATTCATGTCGACGTACGCTTTCTGGCGGCGTCGAATCGCCCCCCGGAACGAGCGATCATCGAAGGACGCCTGCGAGAGGATCTCTACTATCGTCTGAATGGACTGTCGATTGAGCTCTCACCTCTCCGGGAACGCATCGACGATTTGCCTCTTCTGATCGACTATTTCATCGCGCAAGCGAATCTTGATCACCACCGAAGGGTGGAAGGCGTGGACGACAAGTGCCGCCGAGCCCTGGGGAACTATCGATGGCCCGGCAACATACGGCAGCTCCACAACGTGATCGAGACGGCCGTCCTTCTGGCGCCCTCAAATCAAATTTCGCTCAACGAGTTGCCGGAAGAGATTAGAAAGTACGCGAACGGCGAGGGGCACTTCACCGTATTCCTGGGTTCTCCGCTTGATGAGGTGGAACGCGAATTAATCCGCCGCACCATAGCATTCGCAGACGGAAATAAGGCCCGCGCATCGGAGATCTTAGGAGTCCCCCGTCGGACTCTGTACGGAAAACTCGAGCGCTACGACACTCGACACAAATCCAACGGCCGATCTAACGGGAACGGAGTCCGCCCGCCGCGCAATGATCGCCAGACGTGAGGGAACCATCACGCCACGCGGCGCGCGGCGTGGAGCAGAGTTTCTCGAAGATCGACGGCTCAAAAGGAGGCACGACGCGCGCAATTACAATCGTGTGAGAAGCTTTAAAAGCTCGCCGCCCGAGATCGGGAAGACCTCCTGCACGTCGCGGTGAAAGATATCGATTTGTGATGCAGCGATCAGGGGTGGTCCCTGAGGCTTTCCGATACGTACCGGCGCGAGGATATAGTACAGCACACCGAGCACTCTGTAATCTTCCTCACGTTCATAGTCACGCGCGTACAACTTGTGGAGACGTACCGCTTCATTGGACAGATTAGGTTGGATGTCATCCTCTTTCTCGACCTCCAGCCACTTCGATCCGGAACTGACTGCCTTGGAGATGTCTATCG
>JBAWCX010000034.1:0-2177 GCA_049590495.1 Binatus sp. (SeqCode) | reverse complement strand
GGGCAAGCTCTCGCTGTTCCCTTCGCCGGGATACACCCTGTACGCAAGTTTCGATAATATTTCGGGATTGAAGACCGGGGATGAGGTACAGCTGGCCGGCGTGCAAGTCGGTAAGGTGGTGGATATCGGTATAAAGGACTACCGGGCGCGAGTTGCATTGCGAGTGAACGAGGGCGTGCAGATCGATGACCAGGCGATAGCGGCTATCAAGACCAGCGGCATAATCGGCGAGAAGTACGTGTCCATCCAGCTCGGCCCGAGCGATCATTACCTCAAGAATGGCGAGACGATTCGGCAGACCCAGTCGGCATTCGTGCTCGAGGACGCTATCGGCCAGCTGATCAACAGTTCCGGCAGCAGCAACAGCAACAGCAACGACTCCTCGAAGGATTCGAAATCCTCGAACTCTAACTCGAACTGTAACTGCGCGGACACAAACGTAGCCAAGAAGCCCGGAACACCGGCGAAGTAACCATCGAACCAAAAGTGGAAGACATGATGAAGCTAAACTCTGTGCAGCAATTCATTTGGCGGCGCGCGCTTGCGATACTCACGCTGACGGCCGCGATCGTGTTAAGCCTCACGCCATCGCGTTTCATCGCGTCCGCCTGGGCTGACGATCCGATGGCCGTGGTGAAGACCACCGTCAACCAGGCGCTCGACGTTCTGCGCGACAATCAGGCACCGCTGGCCCAGCGGCAGGACAAGCTTCGCCAAATCGTAGCCGGGACCTTCGATTTCACCGAGATGGCGAAGTCGGCGCTCGGCTACCATTGGAAGCAGCTTACGCCGGCTCAGCAGCAGGAGTTCACCAACGCGTTCGTCGCTTTCATCGAGGATTCCTACCTGAGCAAGATCAACGACTACCGCGGTCAGCAAGTCTCCTTCTTGAGGTCGACCAACGACGGGCCCCAGTATGCGCAAGTCAGCACCGATATCATTCAGCCGGGGGGCAAGGACTCGATCCATGTGAACTACCGCCTGTTGCAGGAGGGCGGCACCTGGAAAATCTACGACGTTACCGTTGACGCGATTAGTATCATCGCGAATTACCGCAACCAGTTTAATCGCGTGATGAATAATTCGGGCTACGACACCTTGATTGGGGATCAAAAGCGTAAGCAGGCGGCCCTTGCAGCCAGCCTGGCGAACCACTAGCAACTATGGCTTCGATGGGTCAGGAGAGATACGCTTTTAGGGGATATCACTAAAGGCGACGCCGCCGTGGAGATGTACATGAGATCTGGTTCTAAACAAATCGAAAAGACAGGCGCACGTTGGATGATGCTCGCGTCGTCCCTGCTTGCGGTCGTTTCGTTTGCGACTCCGGCGCTGTGCCAAGACGTTGCTCCGCTGTCGCAGAACCCGGCCGCCCAATCGGCAGCGGCAGTTAAGCCGCCGCCGGGTGAGAACAATCAGGGCGTCTATACTGATCCGTTCTCCGGATTCAACGAGCCGATGTTCACCTTCAACCTCAAACTCGACGATTGGGTGCTGCGTCCCGTCGCCAGCGGATACTCGGTCATTGCTCCGCAGCCGGTGCGCGAGGGCGTCGGCAGGTTCTTTGACAACGTCCGCGTCATCCCGCGGCTCGCCAACAACCTGTTTCAGCTCAAGCTGATCGAGGCCACCGACGAAGTCGCACGCTTTGGAATTAACTCGACGCTGGGAGTGGCTGGCTTTTTCGATCCCGCGGACTCATGGTTCGGGATCGAGGAGCACCCCAACGATTTCGGTCTGACGATTCGCTACTACGATATTCCGACCGGCCCGTACCTGATGCTGCCGTTCTTTGGGCCTTCGACGATTGGCGACACGGTCGGCTTGGTGGCGGACGGTGCGATGGATCCGCTGAACTACCTGGTTCCGACCTGGATATCCGTCACGGTGGCCGCCGGGCAGCGCGCGGTTGAAGCGGTGAACTATCGCTCGCTGCATATGAACCAGTTCGAGGAGGCCGACCGTTATGCGATCGACCTGTACGGTGCGGTTCAGGACGCATACCTGCAGACTCGCGATCACGAGGTCAAGAAGCTCCACGAGGAACAGTGGTAAGCCGAAGTTAGATCAACCGTAATTGAACGATAAGCGCGCCGCGGGACAGATAGTTCCGCGGCGCGCCGCTTTTTTAGTGCTGGGTGCAGGGGTCACCCCTGCCCAAGGAAGCGTGAAACCCA
>JBAWCX010000033.1:0-4148 GCA_049590495.1 Binatus sp. (SeqCode) | reverse complement strand
CACGCGATCGTTGGTGCCAACCGGCACCGTGCTTTTGATCGCGACGATATGATAACCCGTGATCGCTTCCGCGATATCCTCCGCGGCCTTAAAAATCGCCGTCAGGTCCGCTGCGCCCGACGCGCTCATCGGAGTGCCGACCGCAATGTAGGAAACCATCGACTGTTTGATCGCATCGGCGATGTCGGTGGTGAAGTGCAGCCGGCCTTCCTTGACGTTGCGGCGCACCAGTTCTTCGAGTCCCGGCTCATAGATCGGAATCTTGCCTTCGCAAAGCCGGGTGATCCGCTCCTTGTCGATATCAACGCAGAAAACTTCGTTGCCGCTCTCGGCATAGCAGGTGCCGCTTACCAGTCCGACGTATCCGCTGCCGATGACTGCGATATTCATCTGTCGCCCCTGGAATACTAGAATTCTTCCCTGATTACGTAGATCGCCTTTCCCTGCGATTCGTGATAGGTCCGCGCGAGCATTTCCCCAAGCAGTCCGATACTCACAAACTGTACTCCTACGACTACTAACAAGACCGCCAGGAGCAACGCGGGCCGATTACCCAGTTCGTATCCAAGTAGTATTTTCTCGAATACCAGTATGAAGGTCCATAGACTGCCGAGTCCGCCGAGCACGATTCCGATCAAGCCGAACACTTGAATCGGCGCGGTCGAATAGCCGGAAAGAAATTTTACGGTGATAAGGTCGAGCAACGTGCGTACGATGCGCCATAGCCCATACTTCGAAATGCCCGCGCGCCGCGGCCGAAATCCGATCTCGACTTCCGCGATTCGAGCACCCTGCTCCGCCGCAATCGCCGGGACAAATCGATGCATCTCGCCGTAGAGCTGCAGACTGCGTGCGAGGTCCCGCCGATAGGCCTTGAAGGTGCAGCCGTAGTCGTGAAGCTTGACGCCGGTCATCGCCGAAATCAGCGAATTTGCTGCCATTGACGGCAATCTGCGGGTAAACCGTTCCTCCTGCCATCTCTCCGTGCGCCAGCCGCTGGCCAAATCGTAACCTTCGTCGAGCTTGGCCAGCAGCCGCGGAATATCGGCGGGATCATTTTGCCCGTCGCCGTCCATCGCGACTATCACGTCGCCGGTTGCATGCGAAAAGCCGCATGCCAGCGCGGCAGTCTGTCCCGAGTTGCGCGCCAGCGAGATTACGCGCACATTTCCATCCGCGGACTTGATCTGTCTTAGTGCCTCGATGCTCCCGTCAACGCTGCCATCGTCCACGAATATCAGTTCGTAAGCGCGGCCGAGACTCTGCATCACGCGGCTCAACTCTGCATGCAACGGGGCGAGGTTATCCCGCTCGTTGTAGAGCGGAATAACTACTGAGTAGTCCATCTCGAATGATGAGAGTCTATTAAGTTGATAAACTCCCGATAGCGATTATCTATCTCTTCCCAGGTCAGATCTAATAGCCTCTCGAGCGAGAAGCGCTCGACTACGAACGACGCCATCACGCTGCCATACACGACCGCCGTGCGCAGCGAGGATTCCGTCACGCGCCCGTGCCGCGCCAGAAATCCCATCATGGCGCCCGCAAACGTATCGCCCGCTCCGGTAGGATCGACGACCTCTTCCAGCGGATAGGCAGGCACCGCGAACATTCCTTCGTCGCTGAACTGCAGCACGCCATACTCGCCGCGCTTGATCAGAACGGTACTGGGCCCCATCTTCAGAATCGCGCGGCCCGCCTTCACCAGGTTGTCCTCGCCCGTGAGCACGCGCGCCTCGCCGTCGCTGCAAAGCAGCACCTGGATTCGCTCGAGCACCCTGGCCAGGCCGGGGCGGGTGTTCGCGATCCAATAGTCATAGAGATCGGCGACGACGACTTTGGGACTGTGGACCTGGTCCAGCACGTGTTCCTGGAGGACGGGATCGTTCGGCGCCAGGTACAGATAGTCCGCGCGGCATTGGTCGGGGAGCAATTCAGGCGTGAAGTTTTCGAGCACGTTGAGCGAAAGCGCGACGGTATCGCGCTTGTTCATGTCCTCATGGTAGCGGCCGTGCCATCGCGTGGTCTTCCCCTCGCGTTTCGCAACTCCGCGCACGTCGATATTCCGTTCGGTGAACAGTCGCATATCCTCGGCCTTGAAATCCGAACCGACCACCGCAACGACGCTGACCGGGGAAAAAAATCGCGCTGCTATCGCAAAGTAGCTGGCGCCGCCACCGAGCACTTCCTCGACTTTGCCATTGGGCGTCTCGACCGTGTCATAGGCCAGGAACCCGACCACAACGATACTCATCTATTGCACCAGCACTCCAAAAATTTCGGCACCTCTAGAGATACTTGCCCACCAGCGGACGCAAGTCGTCGATCAGGCGCTGCGGAATTGCCGCGCGATCGGTAATGATCGTGTTCTTGAGCGCGTCCTGGCACGCGCACGTGCGAGGTCGATTGCCGAGCGTGTGCGCGAGCGCCGACACCGCGCTCTGCGCCTTGTCCACGTTCAGTTTCATCACGCGCAGGATCTCGCCGATATCCACCGCCGCAACCGATTCGTGCCAGCAATCGTAATCCGTCACCAGCACCAGCGCCGCGTAACACATCTCCGCCTCGCGCGCGAGCCGCGCTTCCTGCATCGCGCTCATGCTGATGACGCTCGCGCCAAAGCTGCGGTAGTGATTCGACTCGGCGCGCGTCGAGAACTGCGGACCCTCCATGCACAGATAAGTTCCGCCGTCGTGAATCACCGAGCCGCCAGCACGCGCCGCGCCGGCCAGATCGCTCGCGAGATTTGTACACACGGGATCGGCCAGCGATACGTGCACCACCAGGCCATCGCCGAAAAATGTCTCGGGGCGCTTGAACGTCCGATCGATAAACTGGTTTGGAACTACCAACTCGCCCGGATGAATTTCCTCTTTCAGGCTGCCCGCCGTCGACACCGAGACCAGGTGAGTCGCGCCGAGCTGCTTCATCCCGAAAACATTGGCGCGAAAATTTATTTCTGACGGCAACAGCCGATGGCCGCGGCCGTGACGCGATAGAAATACGACCTCGATGTCCCCGATGCGGCCCTGGTAGAACGGATCCGAGGGCCGGCCGAACGGCGTCTCGAGCTCCATCAACTCGACCTTGTCCAGCCCGTTCATCTGGTAGAAGCCGCTGCCTCCGATCACTCCGAGTACGTTTTGTGACATTTTTCTTCTGGCGCTTTCAGGCCGGATTGTGCTGTTCGGCGTAGAGCTGGCCGCATGCCGCCGCAATATCGAGTCCTCGGCTTTCGCGGATTGTAGCGGTCAAACTACCGTTCTTGAGGATCGCTTGAAAGGCCCCGACCGCGGCGCGCGAGCTGGTCCGCAGCGGCGAATCCGGCAGCGGATTGTAAAAGATCAGGTTCACTTTGCCGCGCAATGGCCCGATAAGCTTCACCAACCGCCGCGCGTCCGCGAGGGAATCGTTCACCCCCGCGAGCATCACGTACTCGAACGTGATCCGGCTGCGCCGCTTGATAGGGAGATTCCGGCATGCGTCGAGCAATACTTCCAGCGGGTAGCGCTTATTGATCGGCGCGAGCCGGTCGCGAAGCTCATTGGTCGTCGCATGCAGCGAGACCGCGAGATTGACCGGCGTCTCGCTCAGCAACCGTTCCATCATAGGTACCAACCCGACAGTGGAGACCGTGATCCGCCGCGGCGAGATGCCCATCCCCCAGTCTGACGTCATGATCGCGAGCGTCCGCACCAGCCGCGGGTAATTCGCGAGCGGCTCGCCCATCCCCATGAAGACGTAGTTCGTAAGCTCCTCGCCGGCGGCCAGCTCGCGTCGTGCGGCAAAGATTTGCGCCAGCATCTCGGAGCTCGTCATGTTGCGATGCAATCCCATCCGCGCCGTCGCGCAGAATTCGCATGCCATCGCGCATCCCACCTGGCTCGACATGCAAAGCGTGACGCGCTTCTCGGTGGGGATTATCACCGACTCGATTTCTTCGCCGTCGTCGAGGCCAATGAGCAGTTTTCGAGTCCCGTCAGAGGAGCGTGACACGAACGACGACACCGGATGCCCGATCGTGAAGTTCTGCTTCAGATAATTTCGCAGCGACGCAGGCAGATCGCGCATCTCGTCAAACGACTCTGCCCCACGAGCGTGCACCCAATGCAGAATCTGACGTGCGCGATAGCCGCGTTCGCCCGCGC
>JBAWCX010000032.1:0-5019 GCA_049590495.1 Binatus sp. (SeqCode) | reverse complement strand
GATCCTGGTCGCGGGTTTGTACTGTGATGCGATCGTCGAAGCGGTCGAACTTGCGAGCGAGATTGGCCAGCGATTTGCTGGTTTGCTTGAGTTCGGCGCCGAGCTTCTTCGCCGCCATCTCGGCCGACGCCGCGATTTCGCGTTTGAGGATCTTCGTCGTCTCGCCGCCCGAAGCCACCGCATGCTGGCCCGTGGACGCGACGGCGCGGGCAGCTTCTTCGCGAAACTCGAGCGCGCGGGAGGCGAAGTCTCCGCGAAGTCCCTTCTCCGCGGCGACCAGCTCGTCGCGAAACTCGATGCGCGCCTTGCCGAGCGACTCGCCGAGCCGCACGATCTCCGCTCCGAGATCGGCTCGCGTGCCGACGATACCGCGCCGATTCTCGGCGATCTGCTCGGACAGGAAGCGAATCTGACCGCCGACTTCCGCGAACTGGCCGAAGATCTCGTCGCGCAGCGTGTCCATGCGTCCGCCGAAACCCGAGACCGCCTCGACGACAAGATCGAATCGCGCCCCGAGCTCCTCGAGGATCGCGCCAATCCTGTTCACCGCTTCGTCCGCCACCTGATGCTCCCTCTTCGATTTTTCGGCTTTTTGGGTTTTGGGCTAGCGCACGATCATGCCCATCCGATCCCATCTGACGTACTCGAACCACAGAAAGAACTCGCCCAGCGTAGAAGCGCTTTCCGCTTTCTCGTCATTCCAGGGCAGGTAGATGATCGTCGCGCGTCCTTCGACGTCGTTCAGATCGACGAAGCCCCAGAAGCGGCTGTCGTAGCTGCGATCGCGATTATCGCCCATCATGAACAGCTTGCCGGGCGGGACCGTCACGGGTCCGAAGTTGTCGCGCGGCGAGAACGGAGATCGATCCTGCATGGCGACCTCGCGATGCGCGTGCGGGTCGTCCATCGGCGAACCGTTGAGCCACACGACGCCGTTCTTCACGGCAATCGTGTCGCCGGCGGTGCCGATTACGCGCTTGATGAAATCCTTGGTGCGATCGGGCGGAAAGACAAAGACCACAACGTCGCCGCGATGCACCGGAGCGGCATGAAAGACGTACTTGCCGAGCGGGAGGCCGGGAATCTCAAGTCCGAAAATCGAGTCCGGAATCCGCAGCCCGTAGATAATCTTGTTGACGAGGATATGGTCGCCGATGAGCAGGGTCGGCTCCATCGAGCCCGACGGAATCTTATACGCCTGTATGAAAAATGTGCGGATGAAGATTGCGAGCACGAGCGCGACTAACATCGCCTCGCCATATTCGCGCGCGACGGACTTCTGCGCGGGCGCGGCGGCGGTCTCGCGAGTGTTCAGCGGCTGTATTTTGGGAATGTTGCGTGCTGGTTCTGCCACGATTGCCCTACTCCCCGACCTTGAGCAGGGCCAGGAAAGCCTCTTGCGGAATCTCGACGCGCCCGACCTGTTTCATCCGCTTCTTGCCTTCCTTTTGCTTCTCGAGCAGCTTGCGTTTTCGCGTGATATCGCCGCCGTAACACTTGGCGGTAACGTTCTTGCGCAGCGCTTTGACGGATTCGCGCGCGATAATCTTGGCGCCGATCGCGGCTTGAATCGCGACTTCGAACATCTGGCGCGGGATCAGCTCGCGCATCTTTTCGCACAACGCCCGGCCCCGTTCGTAAGCCTTGTCGCGATGCACGATAATCGAAAGCGCGTCCACCACCTCGCCATTGATCCGAATATCCAATTTAACCAGAGGGCCGGCCCGGAAGTCCAGAAACTCGTAGTCCAACGACGCGTAACCGCGGCTCACCGATTTCAGCCGATCGTAAAAGTCGAAGACGATTTCGGCCAGCGGCAATTCGTAGTGCAGTATCACGCGCTTCTCGCCGAGGAAGCGCAAATCGCGCTGGATGCCGCGGCGATCCTCGCACAGCTTCATCACGGCGCCGAGGTACTCCTCGGGCATGTGGATAGACGTGAGAATGAAGGGCTCCTCGATGGCCTCGATTGCGTTTTCGTCGGGCAGATGCGCGGGATTGTCCACCGTCGTCAGCTCGCCCGAAACGGTGCGCACCTGGTAAGCCACGGTCGGCGCGGTCACGATCAGGTTGATGCCGAACTCGCGCTCGAGCCGCTCTTGCGCGATCTCCATGTGCAACAGGCCGAGGAAGCCGGCGCGAAAGCCGAAGCCCAGCGCCTGCGAGGTCTCGGGCTCGCAGATGAGGCTCGCGTCGTTGAGGCGCAGCTTTTCGATCGCGTCGCGCAGCGCGCCATACTGGTTCGCCTCGGTCGGATACAGTCCCGCGAACACCATCGGCTTCAGTTCCTTGAAGCCCGGCAGCGGCGCAACCGCGGGATTGTCGGCGTCGGTAATCGTGTCGCCGACGCGCATGTCGGCGACGGTTTTGATATTCGCCACGATGAAGCCGACCTCGCCGGGCCCGAGCGCATCCGTCGCCCGCTCGTGCGGCGTGAAATGCCCAAGGCGCATCACCTCGCCGAGCTTGTCGGTGCCCATCAGGCGAACTTTCATGCCGACGCGCAGCTCGCCGCCGAAGACGCGGACCAGGCCGATCACGCCCTCGTACACGTCGTACCAACTATCGAAGATGAGCGCGCGGACGGCGTTCTCGTTGGTCGGCTTGGGCGCGGGGATGCGCGCGACGATCGCTTCGAGCACGTCGTCGATGCCGACGCCCTCCTTGGCGCTGGTGAGAATGGCGTCGGAGGCATCGAGCCCGATGATTTCCTCGATTTGCTGGCGGGTCCGCTCGATGTCGGCGCCGGGCAGATCGATTTTGTTGATCACCGGGATAATTTCGAGCCCATGATCGAGCGCGAGATAGACGTTGGCTAGCGTCTGCGCCTCGACGCCCTGGCTCGCATCGACGACCAGCAGCGCACCCTCGCACGCGGCCAGGCTGCGCGAGACTTCGTAGGCGAAATCAACGTGGCCGGGAGTATCGATCAGGTTGAGCACGTACGCTTTGCCGTCCTTGGCCGCGTAGTTGAGGCGCACTGAGCGCGCCTTGATCGTGATGCCGCGCTCGCGCTCGAGGTCCATCGAGTCCAGGAACTGATCCTTCGACTCGCGCATCGTGAGCGCACCGGTGCGCTCGAGGATTCGATCGGCAAGCGTGGACTTGCCGTGATCGATATGCGCGATGATCGAAAAATTGCGAATCGAGGCGGCGTCGGTCATTTCAACTCGAACGGGCGCGTTGCTGCTTGAAATATTTGAAGGTCTCTTCGAGTCCGTCCGCGAGCTTCTTTTCGGGTCGCCATCCAAGCTCCTGCTGCGCGAGCTCCGGCGATATGACCGAGCGCTTCTGTTCGCCGGGCCGGGCGGCCGCGTGTTCCGCCTTGGTCGGAAAATCCGCAATTGCGGCGAGCGTGGAATAGAGGTCGTTCACGTTGGTCTCGATGCCGGTGCCGATGTTGATCGCGATTCCCGACGCACTCGATTTCGAGGCCGCGACCACGGCCCGCACCACGTCGCCGACGTAAACGTAGTCGCGCGTCTGCGTGCCGTCGCCGTAAATCGTCACGGGCTGGCCTTCGAGGATTTTTCCGCAGAAGATCGCAACGACCCCGGCTTCGCCGTGCGGGTCCTGGCGCGGGCCGTAGACGTTGCCGAACCGCAGCGCCAGGTAATCGATCCCGTACTCGACCTTGTAAAAAAACAGGTAAGCTTCTGTTGCCGCCTTGGCGACACCGTACGGACTCACCGGGCGTTTCGGGTGTTGCTCGGTGCACGGAAACTCGTCCTGCTCGCCGTAAATCGCGCCGCCGCTCGAAGAAAAGACCACCCGCTTGAGGCCGTGCTTGCGCGCCGATTCGATCAGGTTGAGAAATCCGACCAGGTTGATTTGCGCATCGAGTGCGGGATCGGCCACCGAACGGCGCACGTCCATCTGCGCCGCAAGATGAAAAATGGTCTCGGGCCGCGCCTTCTCGACGGCCGCCGTGACCGCCGCGACGTCGCGCAGATCGGCTTGATACAGCGTCGCTTTAGGATTCACCTGGTGCCGCTTGCCGGTCGAGAAATCGTCGAGCACCGAAACTTCGCCCGCGCCGGACGCGACCAGCGCATCCACCGTGTGCGAGCCGATAAAGCCGGCGCCGCCGGTCACCATGATTCTCATAGAAGTGCCCTTGTCCTAAACGGGATGGCGCCCGACCGAGTAGTATCGCAGCTCGAGCGCCTTCATCAGATCAGGATCATACAGGTTCCGGCCGTCGAATATCACCGGCTCTTTCAGGTCGGCTTTGATGCGCTGGAAGTTCGGATGCCGGAACTCGTTCCATTCGGTCAGGATCAGCAGCGCGTCGGCGTCCTTGAGGGCCTCGTAGTTGGTCTTGTGGTAGGTGACGCGATCGCCAAAAATCTTGCGCGCGTTTTCGAGCGCCTCGGGGTCGTGCACCCGGCACTTCGCGCCGGCCTGCAAGAGTTCCTCGATCACGACGAGCGCGGGCGCTTCGCGCATGTCGTCGGTGCGCGGCTTGAAGGCCAGCCCCCAAATCGCAAACGTGCGGCCGCTCAGGTTTTGCCCGAAATGCTGCTTCACGCGCGCAGGAATCAACCGCTTCTGCCGGGAGTTCACCGACTCCGCCGCGCGCAAGAGCGCGAAATCGAGATTGTGCTCGCTGGCGGTATGAATCATCGCCTGCACGTCTTTGGGAAAACATGAACCGCCGTAGCCGACGCCCGGAAACAGGAACGACGAGCCGATGCGCTGGTCGGTGCCGAGACCGCGGCGGACGGCATTGATGTCGGCGCCCACCGCATCGCACAGATTCGCCATCTCGTTGATGAACGAGATGCGCATCGCGAGCATCGCGTTGGACGCGTACTTGGTCAGCTCGGCCGAGCGCGGATCCATCACGAGGATCGGATTGTCGGTCCGCACGAAGGGGTTGTGAATTTCCTTGAGGATGGCGGTCGCCTGCTCGCTCAGGCTGCCGATCACTACCCGATCCGGCCGCATGAAATCTTCGATCGCGGAGCCTTCCTTGAGAAACTCCGGATCCGAGCACACGTCCGCGCGATGCTTGGC
>JBAWCX010000031.1:0-1509 GCA_049590495.1 Binatus sp. (SeqCode) | reverse complement strand
GCAACACGATGGACGGTGCCCATCGACCGCGTTAAAGTTTCGGGTCCTATTTTGGTCGTGTCGAGTGAATTGGATCATCTTGCGCCGCCAGCAAGCGGACGATCCCTGGCAACGTTCTACGGGGCCGATTACCGCTATCTGCGCGGCCGTGGTCACAACGTTCTTTTGGAGCCGAACTGGCGAGAGACGGCGAGCATGGTTGCGGCTTGGCTGGCCCGCGAAACCAGAAACGGTGCGGCATAGGCTTTATGTCGTAGGTTCGCACGAATCAGGCCCGCTTGAAGTTCTCGTCGTACGGCCGACTTGGAGCGTTTTGCTCTGATGCGAATTTCCCCGCGGGCCCATTGCGGCAAGGTCGCGTACGAATTCGCGGTGGCATCGCGAGAAGAACTGCCAAAGCGATAATCCTCCTCGGCGCAACGCTATCCGATGCGACAATCCAACTACCGTGAGGGTCGGATAGAAGAGCAGGCGGTGAAAAATGCGCGTCGCCCAGATGCCCCATACCGGGCGCCCGACCCGGATGCGCGCCAGTTGCTCGGTTTGGAACTCCACGTGCGCGATTTCCTCGCGGTGAATCTGCTCGCAAATAGCACGCAGAACGATCGACGCGGTCGCCTCGCTCAGGGCAGGATAGTAGATCTTAGCGATGATTTCAGCGGTGACGAGGACACTGATCGAGACCTCGAGACTGCCGAACAAATTTCGCGCGCGCCGGAAGACTCCGTCGGTACAGCCGCGCTCGATGCGCGCAATTCCATTGATCTCCATGAAGCGGCCGAGCACGCCGGCGTGGCGCTGCTCTTCGACGATCAGCATCCTGATCGCCTCCGGGTAAGCGGTGTCGCCGGTCCGGCCGGCCCATTCTTTCGCGTAGCGCATCAGGTGCCGCCCCTCAGAGTTCTCGCCGAGCTGGAACGTCTGGATCGAATGAGCAATCGCAGCACGTTCCTCATCGCTCAAATCGGGACCGATGTGCCACGGCACGCGCATCGCCACCGAACCATTCCATCGGAAGTGGTCCACCCAATTCTGCGTAGATCGATTCATGATTCTCCTGGCGCGAACGCCGCGTTGGATTTGGGAATTCGAAGTGCTCCGAAGCGCCGCTCGCGGCGATGGAACTCTTCAACCGCAGCCCGCAGGTCGTCAGCTCCGAACTCCGGCCACATCAGATCGCTGAAGAGCAGTTCCGCGTACGCCGATTCCCACAGCATGAAATCGGAAAGCCGCTGCTCGCCGCCGGTTCGTATAAGCAGGTCGACCTCGCTCTCGACCGGCGGGGCGGTATCGGCAATGGCAAGCGGCGAGGCCAGAAGACGCGCGAAATCCTCGCGCGAAGGCAGGCGGCCCGCGGGCAGCCTCGCCGCGGCGCGCAGGATGGAATCCCGCGAGGAGTAGTCGATGGCGACTCGCACCGTCAGGCGCCGGCCGTGCGCAGTCGCGCGTTCGACGCGATGAATCTCCGCGCGCAGTTGCGCCGCCAAGCGATCGCGGCGACCGATCACA
>JBAWCX010000030.1:0-5620 GCA_049590495.1 Binatus sp. (SeqCode) | reverse complement strand
TCTGGGTGTCCATGTTCACCCCGATCCGCCCACTGCTGGTCATCGCCGCAATCGCACTGACTACCGCAGCACTCGCCCCTCCCGTCGAAGTCGCCGTCGGCACCGCTGTCGCCGTCGCCGTCGCCGTCGGTCTGCCGCTCGCCGTCGCAGTCGCCGTCGGCACCGAGGTTCCCGTCGCCGTTGGCGTCGGACTCAACGTCGCCGTCACCGTAGCCGCCGCGGTCGACGATGCGCTCGCGGTTGCCGTCACCGTAGGGGTCGCG
This sequence comes from Binatus sp. (SeqCode), assembly GCA_049590495.1. Classification (GTDB taxonomy): domain Bacteria; phylum Desulfobacterota; class Binatia; order Binatales; family Binataceae; genus Binatus. The sequence continues at coordinate 5,357 of JBAWCX010000030.1, read as the reverse complement.
GTCGGAGTAGACGTGCGTGTCGCAGTTGTCGTCGCTGTGGCGGTCGGCTTCGGGTGTTTTCTTATTCGGTACTGTTGCGAAGCAGACACCATTGTCCCATCATGATGCAGTTCTACCACCAGATCGTATTCGCCCGGCACAACTGTTCCCATGCTTACTGTCATGACAGAAGAAGCCTGGGTTGGACGGAAGGAGTCAGAGCGTACTGTCCGTCCATCCTGGCTGCGTATTTTCAGCAGCAATCGATATGCATGAATCGGGGTCCCTAGCGATGGTTGGACCGTAACCGCGACTTGTACAATATGCCGCTGGCCCGGGATGAGTATTCCGTCGGGTGGATATACAAGCGAGGTTTGCAGAGTTGCGGCTAGCGAATTTGTTCCAGTCGAGACACCGGCGTGTGCGTAACCGCAAGCGACGACCAGCACAATCAAAGCCGTTCCAATTCGAAGAAACTCAAGTCTCTTCACGCACTAGCTCCCGTCGGTTTGACGGGCCGCGAGCGCCACGCAACAATCAGCTTGCCAGCCTCGATTGTGTCCGGTCGCTAGGGCACGTCAGGTGATGCCCCGGTGCAGGCGTTCCCGCGCCTGCACCGGGCTGTTTAATACATCTGTTTTAGGGGTAGTCCGCGCGGGTTCGTAGTTGCGTGACGGCAGTCTCCGCATACGAACCGGACAGCGGCTTTGATAACTCTCCCCCTCCTCCTCCAACCATCGACCTTGCGATCAGCGAACTGGCCAACCTCTAGCGATCAGTTCCCGCACGGTCTCGGTGGTCTTCAACACCTCACAAATTGCTGCCGAAAAACGTTGCTTTCGACGGCGGTGGATCAAGATACCTAAGCTGGCGCGTGGTGAGGGCGAGTAGAACAAGTAGTAGAGATAAGAGCCACACCGCAACTTAAACTCGCCAGCCGTTTTATGGGAATCAGACAGCCAGATCAAGAAAGATTGGGGAAAAATTGAAGCACACCGCCTGCAAGGGTTATTTTTCTCCGCACTTAAGCCCGGTATGATAAGTCATCGCGATTTTCAGCCTGTGCATAACCAGTCAATATTGGAAACGATTTGCTTTTGACTTGTCCGCCTCAAACGACTTCGGAGTATCGGGATGATAATCCGCCGGATAGATAAACGACCGAGATATGCTCACGAGCAAACGATTCATTTGTCGAGGGAACTGCGACAGCCGCGAAGACAGCCATCGGAACAGTTGAAAAACCGAGCCTAAGTCAATTCGTTCCGCGGAATAGCCGAGGTCTTTTCGACAGATAAAAAGCAAGTACCTCATTTCGGGTAAGTCGCGCTCGGTACAATCATGTCGCTGAGAAGTCTGCCTCTCCAGAAGTGAACTAAGTCTCTTCAAAGAAAGAATACTGTGAGATGACGTAACTAAAAACAGTACTTCGGTCAAAGAGGCAACTGCCTCGTATCAAGAGAAAAAGCGCGGCGAGGTCTGCCGTGAGCACGGTATCAGCTAAGTCGCTGTAACTTCTGCTAGGAGAAGTATGCGAGCGCGTACCGAACGAACCGCACGACTCCGTGAGTCCATAGCGAACACTGGCAGGGTCCCCCATAGATGGAGGACTGCGTTAAATTTATCCGTTTACTCAGGCTCTCGGGCTCGTATTCGCATCTTAACCAACGCCTCTTCTGACTATCGTTACTTGCGGCCCCGATTCAAGCGCCAAACGTTAACCACGTTCGGCGGGTATTAACTCGTTGTGCAGATGAAAGTCGTGATTGTCGCGATAAACGCTTCGACTCGCTTCGGCGGCGAAGCGATCCTTCCTTGGCACTACTTTCGACTCTTGCGCAAACGCGGGGTGCAAGCGTGGCTCGTAGCGCACGAGCGAACGCGGGTTGAGCTCACGGCGCTGCTGCCCGATGAGGTCGATTGGATGCGTTTCGTGCCGGATCGAGCTGCGCAGCGCTGGCTCCACAAAATTAGTGGACCTCTGCCGGAAGGCGTTGCCCAGATCACGCTAGGATGGAGCATCGGGATCTGTACCAGCTGGATGCAGCGGAAGATTGTTCGCGACCTGGTCAGCCAGCACGGTGTGGATATCGTCCACGAACCAATTCCGGTTTCCCCCAGACAGCCGTCGCTGATGTCCGGGGTCGGCGCACCCGTCGTTATTGGCCCGATGAATGGAGGGATGACCTACCCTCCGGCATTCGTTAAGTCGGCGGGGTTGCTCGAGCGATGGTTGGTGTGGACCGGTCGATTCGCTTCTAACGCGCTGAACGCTGCTCTACCGGGAAAACGCAAGGCGGCGGTTTTGCTGGTGGCTAACCAGCGAACGCGCCAGGCCCTGCCTCGCGGCATTGGGGGCGAAGTCATCGAGATGATCGAAAATGGCGTAGATCTTGGTTTGTTCAGGTCCGCCGAGAGCCCAAGGTCTCTATTCGGATCGCCACTACCCAAGTTCGTTTTCATCGGGCGCCTCATCGAGTTGAAGGGCGTGGACTTACTCCTGGAGGCTACGGCCAGAGCTCTTCGCCGCCACGACCTGGAACTTCATATTATTGGTGATGGCGCGATCCGGCCCAGGCTCGAGTCTCTCGCTGCAGCGCAAATACCGCGGGGTCGTGTCCGATTCCACGGCTTCGTGCCGCAGAATCAATGTGCCCAGCTCCTTGCTGGATTCGATGCGTTAGTGCTCCCGAGCCTCCACGAGTGCGGTGGAGCCGTCGTGCTCGAGGCGATGGCGATGGGACTGCCCGTCATCGCAACAAAATGGGGAGGTCCGGCGGACTATCTGGACGAGAGCACCGGAATCCTGATTGAACCAGCCGGGCGGGAGCGTTTCATCGAGGATACAGCCGAGGCGATGGTAAAGCTGGCGCAGTCGCCCGAACTTCGCCGCAAACTCGGTAAGGCCGGGAGAGCCCGAGTGGTGAAAGAGTTTGATTGGGAGAAGAAAATCGACCTCATCCTGGAGGTTTACGCTCGCGCAACGCATTCTGGCCTTTGGGCGCATCGACGTCCAGTTTTGCCGTGTGCGCAGACAAGCGCGAGAGGCTAGAAAGCCTGCGAGGCTTGGATATGGTTATAGCGCGGCGCAAGTTCATAACTGCCACCGCGGCAATGACGTTGCTTGCCGGATGTAAGCCTCATGCCATTCACGCCGTAGCCAGCTTAATGCGCGAAGGGAACGAAAAATTCGAGGAGCTTTTATTCTCGTCCTCTCGGCTCGCTCCCGAACTGCCGATAACACTTCAGACTCCGGATAGAGATTTCCCTTGCTATTTTCATTCGGCGTCGATGCCGGTTGCGCCGGCAAACTGGACCTTGAAGGTTGGCGGATTGATTCGACATCCGCTGATCCTGAAGCTGGATCAGTTGCTTGGCATGCCGGTAACCGAGATGCGGGTCAGGCACTACTGTATCGACGGATGGTCGGCGGTGGCTTCGTGGCGCGGCGTGCGCGTCAGCGAAATCGCGAAGCTAGCGGGACTGGACCCGCGAGTGAGATACGTCGAGTTTCGTTCCTTCGACAACGGCTACTGGTCGGGGTGGGATCTGGCAAGCGCGATGCATCCGCAGACGATGCTCGCTCACGGGATGAATGGGCGTCCGCTGGAGGCCAATCACGGAGCACCGTTGCGCCTTTATAGCGCAATCAAGCTTGGCTACAAGAGTGTGAAATATCTGAGTGAAATGAACTTCTTGCCGAACAAAGTGGGCGGGTATTGGGAAGAGCGTGGCTTTGAATGGTTCGCCGGGGTTTGAGAATGCAGCGTCCCTATCGTGCACGCGGTACGGTGCTATTTGGTCGTGGTTGCAGACCGAAACTGGCTGTGCGTTTGCGATGGCTGGAGGCGCGGCTCGCGGATAAATGACGACACCCCGACGACCGCATCGATATTTCTGCAAAGCCTTTGCGCGATAATGAAGCGATCGAGCTCGGACTTGAAGATTTCCAGGTGATTAGCCGAGCTAACCTTGCAGGTCTCGATCTCGCCCTGCACCACCTCGCCCCATCCGAAATGCGGATCGCGGTAAGGTCCGATGAGTTCGCGATCGCGTTTAATGAGCAGGAACCTTCCCGAGTAGGGCGCCGGGCGGTAGTTACGCGCTGCAATGGCGCGAGCCTCCAACGGACCGAATTGATCGGTCGCACTCCGCGTACTTTTCACTTTAGTCCGTGACCTCGGAAACCACTTGGGTCTCCCTTCTGTCAGTCCTCGGAACTTTTTCGTCACCCATCCGGGAATCTCGCTCCAGCTCAGCTTGCTCAGATCGGTCCGGTAGGAATTTACGCTCATCCAAAAGTCTGAGTACTCGCGCATGAAGTAGGGGTTCGGGCTCTCGAAAAGGACCAGCAAACCCACGTCATGTCCCAGCGCTCGCAGTTGCTGCGCGACCTCGAAGGCAACGATCCCCGAGGAGCTGCAGCCACCCAGCAGGTACGGTCCGAAAGGCCGGCAGCTAACGATGGTCCGAACGTGAGCCTTGGCCTCGTCGGCAATGCTGTAGGTATCCGATGTCTGCGTTTCCTCCTGGTTTACCAGACTCAGCACCGGCTGATCGTTACCGATGAGTTTCACGACGTCTATGAAATAAGGAAAAGAGTCAACCATGAACAAGGGCGGGCGTTCCCCTCTCGGCTGTAAGGCCACTATCGGTGTATTCTCGGGCACGATCGCGAGCGACTTGGCATCGTCTCGCAAAATCGTATAAAACTTCCGGCGCATCGCTGACCTTCGGCTAACTCAGTCGAATCCGCCCAGTCTCGTTCCTATCAGTAAATCGACAAATTCTCACGAACTTCTGCAGGCCACTTCTGCAGATCGAGGCCATGGTTTTTGAAGAGCGCCAGCGCGATCCGATCCAGACCAAAGGCCACGCAACCGGTGTGAGCTTTTTCTCCATTCTCAGTCAGCAAGTGCCAAACCGTGCTGAAGTGGTCACGGTGACAGTTAAAGCTCATGCAGGCAGTCGGATCCTCTACAGAACGCAACGGGACCAGTAGTTCAAACTTCAACGATTGTTCCAGTTGGCTCATCGCAGCCAATCTGCCGGCTCTCCCGAAAAATGGATCAGTGGCAGGAGCGATCCGATGGGCTAGGCCGAGTAGCTTCGCCAGTCGCTGCGCCAGGAACATCCATCGAGTTCGAAATTCCAGAACCTGTTCCGGTGTTCCGAGACAAACGAACTCGCGCATGCGGAAGGACTGGAACCGTCCTATCTCGTGAGTGGATTCGCGACGAAAACAATCTGAAGCGACATCGAACAGAAGGCCCTTTGCTGGTATCGGCCCGCGGCCCTCTGCCATCGGGTATACCGGGTAGCAAGCGGCCGGCGAAAGAACGAGATCTGTCGCCGATAATTCATCGACCCAATCCGGC
>JBAWCX010000029.1:0-6965 GCA_049590495.1 Binatus sp. (SeqCode) | reverse complement strand
CGGCAAGCTGCGCGCCTCGGGAATTTTCCCGACCGTCCTTAACGAGGAATCGACCGCGGTCGAGCGCGAGACCGCCAAGCGCGAATGGCTGCCCTCGCTGTGGCGGCGCAAGATGCCGGCCGCGGATCTCGCCTTGCTCACGCGCCAGTTGAGCGCGCTGCTCGGCGCCGGCGTGCAGTTGGTCGATGCGCTGACCGCGCTCGCCGATCAGTCGACCCGCGCCGCGACCAAGCGGATGCTCTCGCAAGTGCGCGAGCGCGTGCGCGAGGGATCGTCGCTGGCCGACGCGCTGGCTAATCATCGCGACGTCTTTTCAGACCTCTACAGAGGAATGGTAAGAGCCGGCGAGCAGGCCGCGGCGCTCGAGGCGGTGCTGGACCGGCTCGCCGAGTATAACGAGCGCCAGAATGAGTTCGTCCAAAAGGTGCGCGGCGCGATGACTTATCCGATCATCATGATGTGCGTCGGCACCGCGATCATGGCCTTCCTGGTGGCGTACGTAGTGCCGCAGGTTGCGACCATCTTCGAGGAGCAGCATGCGTCGTTGCCGCTCGCGACGAAGATCCTGATTGGAGTCTCGGGGATCGTCACCGGCTACTGGATTGAGCTCGCCCTGGTGTTGGTTGGCCTGGTGGCCGGATTCAGCGCCATGATGGCGACGCCGCGCGGCCGCCGCATCTGGGACACCGCTATCCTGAAGGCGTACTACATCGGGCCGACGATGATTCGAATTATCTGCGCGCGTTTTGCGCGGACGCTGGCTACCCTGCTCGCCAGCGGCGTGCAGTTGCTGCCGGCGCTCGACGCGGTCAAGGGCGTGGTGTCCAACGGCCTGCTCAAGGACGCCGTCGAGCAGAGCCGCGAGAGTATCCGCGAGGGCCATGGCATGGGGCAGACGCTGGCGCAAAGCGGGCTGTTCCCTCCCCTGCTGATCGAGATGATCCGCGTCGGCGAGCGCTCCGGCGAGCTGGAGCATATGCTCGAGCGGGTCGCTGACAACTACGAACGTGAGGTCTCGCACTCGCTGAGCCAGATGACCACCGTGCTCGAACCGCTGATGACGGTGGCGATGGCGGCTGTTATCGTGTTCATGATGCTGGCGGTGCTGATGCCGATTTTCCAGCTCAACCAGTTGATGCAGTGAAAGAGTAAAAAAATGAAAAACTCGCCGGAGGTAATGGCGATGAAGTCACGCCGATACAATCAGGACGGATTCACCCTGATTGAAATCATGGTCGTTATTCTCATCCTGGGCCTGCTCGCGACGATTGTCGTTCAGAGTCTGCGCGGCGCCGCCGACAAGGCCAAGAAGACCAAGGCCCAGGCCGATCTCGCCGAGATCAAGACCGCGCTCGATCGCTACTATCTCGACAACGGCTTCTACCCGACCACCGATCAGGGCCTGACCGCATTGGTATCGCCGCCGACCAGCGGCCGCACGCCCGGCAATTACGAGAGTGGCGGCTATATCGAACGCCTCCCCACCGATCCATGGGGGAACCCGTACGTCTTCCAGAGTGATGGAAACTCGTACGTTCTGAAATCGTTCGGCAAGGGCGGCGCCCAAAGCCAGGACGGCTCGGACGTTATAGACGCCAGCCAATCGCAGTGACGACGCCATGAAATCGCAGCGCGCACCAGCTTCCCGCGACGCCAGCGCGATTGCGCCTGAGCGCGTCGGAGGCCGGCTGTGGTCCGCATCGGCGGGCTTCACGCTGCTCGAACTTGCGGTCGTAATTTTCATCATGGGCCTGATGCTAAGCATCGCGATGCCGTATCTCGGCGGATTTCGCCAGGCCGCCCTGAAAAGCCAGGCGCGCCGGCTGGCGGGACGCGCAAATTACATGTTCGATGAGGCCACCGGCCACAAGCTCGTGCTGCGGCTCATCTTCGATTTGGACAACAATGGCTACGCGGCCGCGAAGCTCGATCCGTACGCAGTCCAGCCGGTGTTCGCGCCGGACACCAGCGTGTCGGACCACCCGGTGATGATGCCGCCGGACATTCGGATTCGCGACGTAACCGTCGAAGGAGTCGGCACCCTCAACCGCGGCGTGATCTCGACCAATTTCTATCCCGAGGGTTACGTCGATGCGACCGTGGTGCATCTCGACGATGCATCGGGCGACGTGATGACGCTTGAATTTTCTCCACTGACGGGCCAGGTCGCGATCATCAACGGCGACGTGATGCCGGCGGGGATTTCGCAATGAATCTTCTACGCCGGCGCGCGCGTGCGTTTACCCTGCTCGAGGTGATGGTCGCGATAGCGATCCTCGGTATCGCGCTGCTCGGCCTGCTCAGCCTGCATCATCAGAGCATCCAATCTGTAATTCGCGCCCAGCAGGCGACCCGAGCCTCGATGCTTGCGCAGTCCGTCATGACGGAGGCGGAGCTCGAACGATTTCCGGATCTCGGCGTCACCAGCGGCGATTTCCAGGCAGCGTTTCCGGGCGAGTTCCCCGACTTCCGCTGGAAGCGGGAGGTCGAAGCATCGGGCACTTTTCCCGACGTTCGCAAAGTGATGGTTGCGGTTTACTACGGTCCCAAGCTTATGCAGTCCTTCTCGCTCGTCGAGTTCCTGCACTCGCCTATTCCGCCCGATACAAACGGGCCCCAGCCGGGAGTGCCATGAGCGCGCGTCGTATCAGGACGAGTCGGACGCCGCGCGGCTTCACGCTGATCGAGATGATGCTCGCGATTGGCGTGCTGGCGCTGATCCTCACGATGCTGGCCAGCTCGTTCCATACGATCGCCGCGAGCAGAGTTCACGCGGAAGGGCGGCTGATGGTCGATCGCGAAGGCCGCTCTCTGCTGTGGCAAATAACCAAAGAACTGCGCAATGCGGTGCAGACCAACTACCAACCCAGCAACGTTGCGCTGCTCGGTAACGGACACATGGGCGCGGGTGTGCCGATCGATAACATTACGGTGTCCACCTTCAGCGGAGGGCATCGCCGCGCGATCACCGGCGTGACGCCGGAGTGGATAGTAACGTACAACTTGACGCCGAATCGCGACCAGGCGGGCTGGTACATCCTGCAACGCTCGCAGCAGAGTGGCTTGCTGACCAATTCGGTCGTCCCGCAATCCAGCGTGCTGGCGGACAATGTGCTCTCGCTTCACATCCGTTATTTCGACGGCAATCTCTGGGGCGAAAGCTGGGATTCGGGCAGTCTGCCGCGCGGGCGCCAGTTGCCGGTAGCGGTGGCGATCCAGCTTAAGATGGCAGCGCCGGGCGGCCAGGTGATGGACTTCGCGACCGAGGTGACGGTGCCGATGGGGATACAGCAATGGTAACGCGGCTGCGAAAAAACGAGCCCGGCGTGGCGCTACTGGCCGTGCTGCTCGGCGTCGCGCTGATGACGCTAATCGTAGTGGACTTCGCGATGACCTCGGGACTCGGATTCGTGTCGGCGGCGAATCAGGCCAACGAACTGCGCTCGGGCTTCCTGGCGCGCTCGGGTATCAACGTCGGCCTGGCGATTCTGGCCGCGGACGAGCGTGCCAAGCAGCAGCAGACCGTAACCGCAACCACGGCGACTGGAACTCCGGTCGAGACTTTAAACGATCCGTGGGCGGTGCCGATTCCCTCGATGGCGCTCGGCGGCGGGAACGTCTCGCTGACGATCGTGGACGAAGACCGCAAGCTGAATATCAACACGATGATCGGTCAAAACGGCCTTCCTAACCAGCTTCAGATCGGGAAAATAACGCGGCTGTTTGCGATCCTCGAAGTGAACCCTGACCTGGTTCAAGGTATCGTCGATTGGATTACGCCGGCCGGGGCCGGGACCGGTAGTGGCAGCGATTACTACCTGGGATTGAAACCGCCCTATCAGCCGCGCAATGGCCCGATGCCGACGATTGGAGACTTGCAAATGGTCCAGGGCTTCAGCGAGGTAATCTTCAACCGGGTGAGCCCGTTCCTGACCACGATGCCCACGACGGCGGTGAATGCCAACACCGCGGCGCCGCAAGTGCTCGCCGCGCTGGAGCCGCAATGGACGGAGGATCAGAAAGTCGTGCAGGATATTGTCGAGGCCCGTCAGATTCGGCCGTTTACTCAGCCCACCGACATCATAAACCTTCTCGGCGAAGCTGCTCCGCCAACACTCGGGCAGGATGTCGCCATGCGCAGCACATTTTTCACGATTAACGGAACCGGGACTTATGCCGGCGCCCGCAAAATCATTATCGCAACCTTCCATCGCGAGACCACCGGCATCGGCACACTCGCCGCGTGGCATGAGGACTAGGGCTCGGGACGCTTAATGGCTCAACGAATACTTGCGCTGGAGTTCATGGGCGATCGCGTGCGCGCGGCAGTCGCCGAGCGCTCGTGGAATTCGTTCACGCTGGCCGGCGTCTACGACAAAGTTCGCGCCGACGACGAGGGCGATCTCAGCGGCGCCCTCTCGCGCCTGGTCGTCGAGGCCGGACAGCCGGACATCGTGATCTCCGCGCTGCCCGCCGATCGCGTCGCCAAACGCCTGCTCGAGCTGCCGTTCAAGGATGCGCGCCGGCTGCATCAGGTGGTTCCCTTCGCGCTCGAAGAGCACCTGCCCTTCCCGGTTGACGACGCCGCGGTCGCCTTCACCCGCGTCGGTCGCGAGGGGGATCATACGCTCGTGATGGCCGCGATGGTGCGCAAGACCGACCTGCAGCTTCATCTCGATTTGCTGCAGAAGGCGGGACTCGATCCCAAGACCGTTACCCTGGCGCCCCTCGCGCTGGCCGCAATGTTCACGCGGGCGCCCAACGGCAACGGCAGCAAGCCGATGGCGCACCTGGTCGTCGAAGGTGACGAGTCATCCACCGCGGCCGTGCTGGTCGATCCTGGCGGCACGCCGCGCGCGATGCGTTCGATGCGCGGCGGGCTGATGACCTCCGACGGGTCGGTGGTGTCGCAAGAAGCGGCCGCGCCGATTCTCAACCTGTTGCGTCAGACCCTGCTCGCGCATGGCGAGGACGTGGAGCAGACCGAAGTGATCGTCGCGGGCGCGGCGGCGGCCCATCCGAAGGTACGCGGCCTGCTCTCCGATTCGCTCGCGATGTCGGTGCGCGACGGCAGCGCGTTCGACTACACAGGGCTTTTCGAGGGCTCGGTGCCGAATACCGGCAAGTATTCGTCATGCGTCGCGATGCTGCTCGGCGAGTCGCCCGCCAAGCCGCTCGATCTGATCAACTTCCGACAAGGCGAATTCCTCTTTCGCGGCCGCATTCGCGGCGATTTCAGCCACTTGTACACCTCGGGAATGCTGGCCGCCGCGCTGTTGGGTGTGATCATTTTTCATTTCGCGCTCGGCGTGTCCGCCAATCTTCGTAAACTCGGCCGGCTCAACGCGGAAATCGCCGCCGTCGCCGGCCCTGCCCTCGGCGAGAAAGACCCGGTTGATGCCAAGACTCAATTGGAAACCGGAATTGCGAAAATGCATAAGCGGCTGACTCTGATTGGCGGCAACCTGACTCATTCGCCGCTCGACACACTGGTCGCGGTGTCGCGAGCGCTGCCGCCCCGATTTCCGGTTCAAATGGCCGACGTTGCGATCGACTCGAACGGCGTGCGCGTGACTGGCCAGGCGGATTCCTTCGCAACCGTTGACCAGGCCAAAAAAGCGCTCGATGCGAGCGGCTATTTCGGCACCATCGAAGTCGCGCACGCCAAGGCCGGCTCCGATCCGAGCAAGGTGGATTTTCGGATGGACGCAAGTTTCAAGGATGCCGCGCCGGTCAGTGTGCTCGAGCAAGCCGCGAGTGGCGAGTAGCTGCAATGCTTAGAGAATGGATCGACGATTTGCGCGCGCGGCTGATGGATTTGATCCGGCCGTATCTCAAGCAGGCCGCTACCCAGGTCGATCCGTGGATCGCGCAGGCGCGCGGCCGCTACCAGAAACTCGAGCCGCGCGAGCGTATCCTGGTGCAAATCGCCGGCGGCCTGGTCGGGGTTTTTCTCATCTACAACTTGATCTATCTGCCAATCGTCGACCTCGGCTCGGGGCTGCAGGACAAGATCGTCCAGCGCCAGCATGATCTCGTCGAAGTTCGCCGGCTCGCCGGCACTTACACGCAGCTCAAGTCGGACCTCGCCAGCGCCGAGCGGCGCACGGTTCCACTGGGCAAGGATTTCTCGCTGTTTTCCATCGTCGAAGCGTCGATGACCAAGAGCGTCGGGCGTCAGAAGATTGGCTCGATCGCGCCGGGTTCCGATCGCAAGCTCACCGACGGATTCACCGAATACAGCGTGCAGTTGAAGCTCGACAACGTTAATCTCGCGCAGTTGGTCGACGCGCTCTACGGCATCAACTCGCTGCCGATGCCTATAGGCGTGTCCAACATTCGCATCCAGCGCCGCACCCCGGACACGCATTCCTACGACGTTGACCTCACCTGTGTTGCGCTCGCCAAGAACACCTGACGCGCTCGCGGACTCGTCGTCGGCATACCGCTGGACGCGCCTCGTTCGAGTCGGCTATGTGGTCGTCGGGCTGACGCTCTTCGCCGCCTACCTGATTTCTACGTTTCCCTACTCCACGACTCTCACGAAAGTCCTCGCGCCGATGGGCCTCGAGGTATCCAGCACCAGTCAGAGCGCCAGCTTTCCCTTCGGCGCGCGGCTGGCCGGCGTCCGCCTGAGCTCAACACGCGCCGCGTCGGCCGGCTTGCTCCTCGAGAGCCCGGCCGTCACGATCGCGCCGTCGTTTCTCTCGATGCTGACGCTGCATCCCGGCGTTCGCGTAAAAGCCGCTCTCTACGACGGCGTCGTCAACGTCACGCTTCGTCCCAGTAGCGGCGGAACGGCTATCAACTACGACCTCAACTCCGTGGATATTGCCAGTCAGCGCCTGTTCACGATTCCCGGCGCCGAGGCTGCTGGAACGCTCTCAGGAAGCGGCAACCTATGGCTGTCTTCGGGCGACCTCGCGCAGACTGGCGAAGGCGTATTAAGCGCCGCGGGTCTGACG
>JBAWCX010000028.1:0-9905 GCA_049590495.1 Binatus sp. (SeqCode) | reverse complement strand
CTCACCCCTGGCCCCTCTCCCTTCTGGAGAGGGGAATGCCGGATGCGCGCTGTATAAGGTCACTCACCTTCGATCCTCTCCCTTGCGGGTAGAGGGGAAGAAAAGAGTAGCTACTTCCGCACGCCTGTCACTGTCTCCTGTCAGGGATGCGCCAAAAACATCCGCACGGTAGTCGGGGAAGAAACGTTTTACATCAGGCTGACCAGTCGTTACTCTCCTACCGAGTGGCCGGTAGGCATTACGACCGGAACCGCCCTGATTTTGCGCTATCGAGGAAATACAACCACGGCGAAAATGCCCAAAGCACTACGGAAGAGCAAACTAAAGGCCGTGCGCGTCAGACGGCATACCGCTCACGCGATCTCGGACACCTATGACCAGATTCTCGCCGTCGCCGAGCAGGAGTTCGCCAACTCCGGATACAACGGCACCTCGCTGGAGGTGATCGCGCGCCGCACCGGAATCCGCAAGGCGTCGCTGTTCCATCACTTCAACAGCAAGCGAAAGATTTTCGACGCGGTGGTCCGGCGGATTTTCGATCAGCTCGTCTCGATCGGACGCGAGACTGCCGCCATCGAGAACCCGAAGGAACACCTGCTCGCGATTCTCATTCGCCTGCACGATTTCATCGCGAGCCATCCGAACCACGCGCGCCTGTTGATGCATCGCGTGCTTGAAGATCCCGCCAGCGTGCGCCGATCGTCCGAGGTGTTCATCAAGCCGCTGGTCATCGAGATGGCTCAACTGGTCGTTCGCGGCGGCGAGATGGGAGTCATCCGCAACACCGACGGCCCCATTACTATGACGCTGATCGCGCTTGCGATACCGATCCTGCCGTACTCGTTTGCGCCAGTGGTCGAAGCCTGCATCGGCATCGAGGTGTTCTCGCCTGAGAGTATTGCGATCATTCGCAGTCAGGTGCTGCGCCGGATGGACGCGCTCCTGAGCCCTGGCTGAAAATTCGGTCCGCGCGTGCGGCGCAGTTTGCCCGCGTCGCACTCTTTTGCATCAGTTCAGCGCCTTCCGTGCATTAGCGTCGCGCGGTATTTGACTTTTTCCACAACCGCTATTATTGTCCGGCTTCGAAACTACCGGTCGGTAGGTAGAGACTAGATGGTCTCGCTGATTCCGGCTCAGTGTGGCGCCGGTACGCAATCTCAATCCACGGTTAGATCAGGGAGGATCTATGAAAAGGCAGCTTCTGTTTCTAGTCCTGGCCGGCGGCTTGGCACTGATGACGGCGCCCAATGCGAGCGCGGGCAAGCCGGCCACGGTACCCGGGTATTGCGGAAACAACTACGCGATGCTGATGACGGGATACGAACCAAACCAGCTTCCAGCGAGTGGGTCGGGGGCGTTAATCGGGCCGGGAGGTTTCAACGGAGCGCTCACCGCCATCGTTGGCATTGGCGTCATCCAGTTCTCCTCTGACTGTTCTACAATCAGCGGCGAATTGATCTACAACGACGGCGACCTGCAGTTTTTCGAAAACGGTAACGTCGCCGGCGTCAGTGCCGGCCCCGCGGCGTGCTACACGGCAGAACAAGAAACGATATTGACGTTCGGTGGTTTGCCGTGCTTCGACGGTGGCAACCATTTCACCGGTGGGAGCGTCACAACCGCGGGCGAGCCGCCCGGGTTGTCGCTGTTGCAATTCACCGCCAACTTCGGCTTCTACGACTTCAACCTGGAACCCAGCACACCTCTTCCATTGGCGTTCAACATCCAGGAGACGAACGGTGACACCACCCTGGTTGGAAACACGGTTCCGTCACCGACTGCTCCGGTTCTGACTTTGACGATGCAACAGCAGACGTCCAGTCCGGTTCCCACCACCTTTGGCAACGCTCCGTACGTGGGGAACGATGCAATCACTTGCACCGGCAACGGCGCCAACGAGGACGACATAATCGTCGCTGTTCAGATTTTGTTAGGGTCCGAAACAGTCGCGGGAAGCTACGGCACGGCGGTGGGATCGGTGAATATCGGGTTGAACGGCCAGGCCAGCGGACTCCTCAGCTTCAACAGCAATGACAACCTCCTGGTTAGCGGGGCAACGGGAACTCCGCCCAACAACTCGGACTGCGCCTTCTCGGAGCAGCTTGATCCTTTTGATGGGCCGGCGGCATTTGCAGACGGTACCAGCAATCTTGTTACTACCATCACGAGCCCCGCAAGCGACCCGGCATGCACCAACGCGGCAATGGCCCCGCCGGCAGGATTCACAACCAGTCAGGTGGCGTGGGGCAACCCGAGCAATCAGAACGCCTATGCGACGGTGACCGGTCTTTCTGATTCATCTTTCCCATTCGTTCCGCCGGGCGAGATGTCGACTTGCATCCACCTCTTCGATGGACCAAAGGCTAACGGGAACCAAAACAACGGGGGCCATAGCAGCTAACACCTGCTCGGTTGGCTGCGGCATAAGCACAACCCGAACCGAACGGCGGGCCCACAAGGGCTCGCCGTTCGCGCTTGGGGTGAACTCCGGTATAACCTCTGCGCACGCTTGCGGAGCAGAGGCAGAATCTTGAATCGCGCGCGAAACGCGCGCTGCAAAAGGACCCTCACCTTCATCCTTCATCCTCTCCCTTGCGGGGAGAGGGGAAGGCACTCACGTGCAAGACGAGTGCGCGGAAGATTGTGTTTCAGAAGCGGGCGAGATGCTTAGGGCCAGTTGTCGCCCTTATTGCGGTTGTT
Organism: Binatus sp. (SeqCode); assembly: GCA_049590495.1. Lineage (GTDB taxonomy): Bacteria > Desulfobacterota > Binatia > Binatales > Binataceae > Binatus. The sequence continues at coordinate 7,205 of JBAWCX010000028.1, read as the reverse complement.
CTGCCATTGCAATGGTTGAAGATTCGAAAGGTCATCAGTGCCGCCTTGTGAGACCGGCTGGATATGATCGATCTCCCAGCCAAAGTGCGACAACGTACAACCGTGCGCGCTGTACTGCATCCAGGTGCCGAATGCATCGCGGCGATAGAAGTTCCCGTTGTACCCGTCGGTGATTTTGCCTTTCGCCCATACCCTCAGCTTCAACTGCTCGTCAGCTGAGGCAAACGGATATGTGTATCCCATTGTGACTGCATGCCCCCTCATAGTCATAGGAAGGCTTTATATGGCTTAGGCAGGCTTGTAGCACTACGTAATTTTTACACGACTCGAGCCTAGCACTTCATTTACAGGTGTAAACGAAGTTAAAGCGAACCCAGAAGGGCCCAAAAACGCTACAGGCTCAGGAGCGGGATCACTTCCTTGCCGAATTGTTCGAGTTGAGCGGTGCGCTCAGACGGATGGGTGACTGCGTCGATCCCGATGTCGCGCGCGCCGGCTTTGATGTACTCGCTTATTTTCGCCGCCACGTCGGCGGGACGGCCTAGTGCGCCGTAGCGCTTGGCCGCGTCGGTCATGTCTGTCGCGTAGCGCGAACTTAGAAATTTGGCGGCGACTTTGTGTGCGACCTCGACGCTCTCGCCGAGCGTGCAGAATATCTGGATGCAGGTTCCGAAGGACGTCAGCTGGCGGCCGGCGCGTTCAGCTTCCATCCCGATGAAATCGAGGCCGTCGACGAAGCGCTTGGGCGTGACGACGTACGGCATCCAGCCGTCGCCGAATCGCGCGGCGCGCTTGAGTGGACCGTCGGCGCGTCCGCCGATCCAGACAGGAGGACCGCCGGGAGTCTTGGGGCGCGGTTGCATGCTGATTTCGCCGAAGCTGAAATATTTGCCGCGATGCTCGACGCGATCGCCGCTCCACAGCCGCTTCATCACCTGGACAGCCTCGGTCGCGCGCCCGCCGCGTTCGTGAAGAGGCACGCCGCAGGCCTCGTACTCGCGCGGGAATTCTCCGCCGACGCCAACTCCGAAGATGAAATGTCCGGCGCCAAGCAGACGGTCGAGCGTCGCGACCATCTTGGCAACCGGCACGGGATGGCGCAGCGGCAGCAGGTAGACGCTGGTACCGAACGTGAGCTTGGGACTCAGCGCCGAGAGGTAAGCGAGCGTGGTCAGCGGATCGCTGACGGGACCCGTGAACGCGACGTGGTCGGGCGCCCACAAGACTTCGTAACCCCATCGCGAGATGGACTCGAGGTCTTGTATCGCCTGCTCGCGATTCGACGCGGAGATCATCGTGCCGAATCGAAGCCGGTTGCCGAGCGGAAGCGCGTCACTCATGCGCCGTCAATATCACAAACGAGCAGGCATGCCGACGCAGACGCGCGGACGCGTTTTTCGTTGCGCACCGCGTCAACGGCGGCGAACCTTTTCCCCCTTCTCGCCGGATCTCCCCGCGCGCGCCCTAGCCCTTGGCGACGTTTGAGGCTTGCAAGCCCTTGGGGCCTTGCGCGACCTCGAACTCGACGCGCTCACCCTGTTCGAGCGAGCGGAAACCTGCCCCATCGATGGCGCTGTAATGGACGAACACTTCCTGCCCGTCCTCCATCGTGATGAAGCCGTAGCCCTTCTTCGGGCTGAACCACTTGACAGTACCGTTAGCCATTTTCCCCCGTACCTCCCTGAAGGAAACCGAGCCGCAGCACCCTTTAGGGCCTGCTCTTGCCGGCAACGCCACTCCCCCAGAGCAGCGTGCGTAACGGCGGGCATATAGCACAAGATGCGGCGCATACCAAATGGGCAAAACACGAGAAACCGCCCCGTAATATGTTTGGCGATCGAGAACCCGACAGTGCAGCGGCTAATATTGCCAGCGCCGAATAGGGCGGGCGTGCATGTGGCAATGGTCGGGAATCTGGCGCATCACGTCGTCGATGCCGAATTTATCGGCGCCGTACTTGGCGCGCGCGACCAGTGACAGCGCCTCGATCATGAATTCGCGCTCCTCGTCGGTGGGCACCGCGCGATGTTCTCCCAGAACGGCCATGGGAGTGTCGCACGAATCGCAATCAAGGATTGTAAATTTGAACGGATGAACGAAGTCGGCGTAGCGCTGCGTGTAATCGCGCAACTCGCACAATTCACATTTCGGCATCGCGAATAAGCCGTCGTCGATTCCAGCAACGCACGGCGCGTCGCGAGTCATGGGGGCTCGCGACGCGTCGACGCGCGAAATCCTACTTCGGAGAAGCTGCAGCCGCGGGCGCAGCCATCGCAGGCGAAGGCGCACTCATCGCGGGCGCCATTGGGGCTTCTTTGCCGCTCTTCGCCTGCATCGACGACTTTTCCGCGGCCTTAGCGGCGGCCTTCGCATGCCGCTTGCAGCGATAGACGCTCGAGGTCGAGATGCTGAGGTCGGTAGCGACTTCCTTGGCCTTCTTGCCGCTGTTGATCTCGTTCATCACAGCGTCGCAATCGACCTTGGTGGCGGCGTAGGCCGGGCGCGCATTGGTCGCGAACGCGACGGTCGTCACGAGCATGGCAGAGGCCGCGGCAAGCGCAAATTTCTTCGTCAACATTTTGTTCCCCGCTCCAGTTAGGGTCGTTTCAGACGCGGGAGATTATTTCAAAATGCGCGTCTCGTCAAAAGGGGTGTGAGCCCTCGTTCCGGGGGATATTTCGCTGTTGATGACCTTGCACGGTTCATGAGAAGTCCTTGAGATGCGGCAAGGGAGTCGAGGAGGAAGAATTGATCCGAGTGAGCCGGCGATGCTAGGATTGGTATCGCTGCGACCGATCATTTGGGCTCCGCAAACGCTTCGAGAGCTTCGAAGTTTTCCCAAAAAGGTCAAGCGAGAGTTCGGTCGGGCTTTGCACTTCGCCCAAGCCGGCGACAAGCATCCCGCAGCGAAGCCGCTCAAGGGTTTCGGAGGCGGGGGTATTCTGGAGGTTGTCGAAGAGTATGATCGGGGCTCTTATCGGGCGGTCTATGCGATTCGGTTCAAGGAGGCCGTGTACGTTCTCCACGTGTTCCAGAAAAAGTCGAGAAAGGGCATCGAAACGGCGCGGTCGGACGTGAACCTGATCAAGGAGAGATTGAAGTGGGCGACGCAAATACACGCGCAGAAAAGTGGGTAAAGAGCAGCGGAAATGTCTTTGCGGACCTGGGTTTCGCGAACGCCGACGAATTGGCGATCGAGACCGAACTGCTTCGCCGCATTATCGCGATCGTTCATCAAAGAAAGCTGAGCCAGCGCGCAGCCGCCCGCGTCCTGGGAATCGATCAACCTAAAGTATGCGCCCTGATGAACGGGAAGACGCGCGGCTATTCGATTGCGCGGATGATTAGATTTCTGGCGGCGCTCGATCAGGACGTGGAAATCAGGATCAGACCGAAACCGCGTTCTCGTCTGCGCGCGGTGGTGCGAGTCGCCGCTTAATTCCGCGCGGGTTACAGTTTTGGCTTGGCGAAGCCTGGGAAAGATGGTTGGCGTTTTTCCTGGAGGGCGGCGACGCCTTCGGATAGATCGGCGCTGAAAAATCCCATCATCTCGAGTGCTAGCGACGCGTCGAACGCCGGGCCCGCGACGCGCAGCCAGTTGTTGAGCGAGCGCTTGGTGAATCTCACTGCCTGCTGCGGGCCGTGCGCGAGCTTGCGCGCGACTTCCATCGCCTTGTCCATCAGCTTGTCGGCGGGGACGCACAGGCTCACCAGCCCGATGCGCTCGGCTTCCTTGCCGTCGATGAAGTCGGCGGTCATCAGGTAGTACTTCGCCTTCGCCATGCCGCATAGCAGCGGCCATACGATCACCGCGTGATCGCCGGCCGCGACGCCGAGGCGCAGGTGCCCGTCCGTGATGCGCATCGCCTCGGACGCGATGCTGATGTCCGCCATGAACGCGACCGCCAGGCCCGCGCCGACGGCGACGCCGTTGATCGCGGAGATGATCGGCTTGTCGAGATTGATCATGTTGTAGACGATGTCGCCGGCTTCCTTCCACGCCTTGCCGATGTTGGCGGCGCTCGCGGCCATCTGCTGAATCATGTCGAGGTCGCCGCCGGCGGAAAACGCGCGCCCCGCGCCGGTCACCACCACGACGTTGGTCTCGTCGTCGTCGGCGATGTCGAGCCACACGCGGCTCAGCTCCCAATGCAGGCGGCTGTTGGTGGCGTTGAGAACCTCGGGACGATTGATCGTGACGAGCAGGATGCCGTCGTCCTTGCGCTCGAACAGGAGGTGCTGGTATTCGCTGTACATCATGGCAGGTCAGCCCCGGTAAATGTCGATGACCTTGCCGAGCAGCGCAATCGCCTCAGCCTTCGGGCGCTGGAAGCTGTTGCGGCCGATGATCGAACCGTAGCCACCGCCGGTGTGAATCCCGCGGACGGTGTTGAGCAACGAGTCGTCGGTTTCCTTCACGCCGCCCGAGAAAATCACGATTCGCCGGCCGGCGAACGCGGCCTGCATGACGTGCTGAATGCGCGCCGAGAGCGGTTCCAGCGGAATCTTTTGGGCGTCGTAGACTTTTTTGGCCTCGGGTTGTTCGATGAACGCGGTAGGCGGCTTGACCTTGATGATATTGGCGCCGAGTTGCGCCGCGATTTGTGCCGCGTACGCGACCACGTCGAGCGCGGTCTCGCCCTGCTTGCTGATGCCGGAGCCGCGCGGGTACGACCAGATAACGAGCGGCAGGCCGTTGTCCTTGGCCTCTTCGCCAATCGCGCGCGCCTCTTCGTACATCGACTTTTCTTTCGCCGAGCCCGGGTAGATCGTGAGACCGACGGCGGCGGCGCCGAGGCGCAGAGCGTCCTTGACGCTGGCGGTCATCGAGGGCGCGGGATCTTTTTCGTCGTTGAGAACGTCGTGGTTATTAACTTTCAGGATGAGCGGAATTTCGCCGGCGTATTCGGCGACGCCCGCCTCGAGGAGTCCGAGCGGCGCGGCGAACGCGTTGCATCCGGCGTCGATGGCGAGCTGAAAGTGATAGCGCGGGTCGTACGCAGGCGGATTCATGGCGAAGCTGCGGGCGGGGCCATGCTCGAAGCCCTGATCCACGGGCAGGATGACGAATTTGCCGGTGCCCGCGAGCTTGCCGTTGTTGAGCATCCGCGACAGGTTGTTGCGCACGCTGCCGTTGTCGGAATCGTAGTAACTGAGAATCTCTCGAACTCGCTTGGTCATATTCCCCTATCTCCCCTCAGGAGTGCATTGCAGATCGCATCTCTATATCACCGCTTATTAGGTCTTCAGCAAGCCCGTTGCGGCAGCGGCCAGCAGGCCGGTCAAAACCCAGCCTGCGAGTTCCTCGAACAGGTACCAGACTTGGCACGCGATGAAAAAGCGGCCCTTCTCATCGAGCTGCCAAGTTTTCTTCTGATTAATTTCGGCGAAGGGTAAGAAGACGTCGATCGAATAGAGGAAAGGGTGTGGCAGCCTGTGCTCCACGATTTGAACAGTTGGGGTTTGCTGCGCCGCGACTTGGACGGACGGTTTCTGCGGAGCCGCGGTTGGGGCAAGGGGCTTCTGCGCTCCCGCCGCTGGAGCGCTCGCTAATGCCGGAACTGTTGCGTCAGCCGCGCGCAAAAATTTTACGGGCTGGAAGATGAATCCTCCAGCGATGATGACTGCCGCCGCCCAGGGAAGCGCGAGCCAAGCCCGATAGCCGTAACCGACGGTCAGCCACAGGAACCAGTTCCAAAGCCAGGCAGCGAAACCAATCTTGCCTCGTTTGCGTAGCGCCCACCGCTCTTCGATGAAAACCTTGCGCGCCCCAGCGTCGTCCCCCATCGCATGCAGTACTTTCACAAGCTGCTCGTAGGGTTGCGGCAAGAAGGGATCGTTTGGTCCCAACTCGATCCACTTAAGCCGTTCTCGGGCACTCCTCGGGACACCTCTATTTGAGGAAATTGTATATTCGAACCCGTCGAGGAGAAGTTTGCCAGGTTTCGGCCAACTCTTCGGTTCATCCACAATTGCACCGGCGTAAGCGTTCCTCAAATTCAGACAGGCTTCGAAGATGCCTCCGCTGCAGATCAGGTGTGAGTCGATTTTGGCACGCACCAGCCTTACGTCGCCCTTGGCGATAAACCCCTCATTTAGAAAGACGTCTCCGACCTTCACGGTATCGGCTACCAAACCGTTCTCGAAGGTCCCTCCGCTGCACAGAAGCTGGCCACGGACCTCGGCACCCACTAGCCTCACAGCTCCTTTCGCGTTGAATCCCTTGGTGAGGAAGACGCCGCCGACCTTGAGGAGGTCGGCATGCAAGGCGTTCCCGAAGGTCCCGCTCTCGCAGATAAGCTGGCCATCGATTTCAGCTCCGACTAGACTCACGACGCCTTTGACGTTGAAGCCCTCGTTCAACGCGACATCGACGACCTTCAAGCCATCGGCTTTCATACCATCCTCGAAAGTGCCATGAGTGCAGACAAGCGCGCCGTCGATTTTTGCGTCCACTAGGCTCACGACTCCCTTGGCGTTGAAGCCCTGGCTGAGGAAGACACTGCCCACCTCCAGTGTGTCGGCGTTCAAACCATTCTCGAAGGTCCCGCGGATGCAGGACAGCCAGCCATTGATTTTGGAGCCGACCAGGCTCACCTCGCCCTTAGCATTGAAGCCCTCGTCGAGGGCAATGCTGCCGACCTTCAGAGTGCTGGCGGTGAGACCTTGCTCGAAGGTCCCGCCAGTGCAGACAAGCTGACCATCGATTTTGGCCCCCACTAGGCGAACCTCGCCCTTGGCGTTGAAGCCTTCGTTGAGAAAAGCGTCGGCGACCTTCATGCCTTGGGCATTCAGACCGTTCTCGAAAGTTCCGCGGAGGCAGGCAAGTTGTCCATCGATTTCGGCACCGAGCAGGCTTACCACACCCTTTGCTCTGAAGCCTTGATCGAGGAACACACTACCAACCTTTAGGAAGTCAGCCTTCAGACCCTCCTCGAAGAACCCGCCTCGGCATAGAAGCTGACCATCGATTTTGGCGCCCACCAAACTCACCAAACCTTTGGCGTTGAAGCCTTGGCTCAGGAACAGACTGCCTTTAAGGGTTAAATGATCGGCTTGGATGCCAGGTAGGTAGGAACCGGTAAGGACAATCGAGCGAGCAGAGGCGTCAATCAAGACTATCGGTTCATCTAGGCAGCAGCCGGCGAAGAAGAACGGAAATTTAATCTCGGCCGCAGCAAAATCCAGCCTGCCTTTAACTCTTG
>JBAWCX010000027.1:0-3028 GCA_049590495.1 Binatus sp. (SeqCode) | reverse complement strand
GTCTCCCTCCTGCACGTCGCCCTCGGCGACTTCGACCCAGGTCCCGTCGCTGAGCCCGGTGGTGATAGAGACCGGTGTGACCTTGCGATGGTCGAGGACCCAGACGCGGGTCTGGCGGCCTGGCGCGCCATCGAGCGCCGCGGAATCGGCCGGCGGCTGTCCGGGCGGCGCAAAGCGCAGCGCGTCTATCGGGACGCGCACGACCTTCGGCTTCGACGCCGTCACGACGTTCACATTGGCCGTCATGCCCGGCTTCAGCAGCAGCTCGGGATTTTCCACGGCCACCACGACGTCGTAGGTCACCACGTTTTGAACGGTGATCGGCGCCTGCCGGACCTGGGCGACCACGCCTCCGAAGTCGCGGTCGGGAAACGCATCGACTCGAAACGTCGCCTTCTGCCCGGCCTTGACGTAGCCGATATCGGACTCGCTGACGTTCGAATCCACCTGCATCTTGGTGAGATCCTTCGCGATTAAAAACAATGTCGGAGTCTGGAAGCTCGCCGCTACGGTTTGCCCGACGTCGACGTTGCGCGAGACCACGGTGCCATCAACCGGCGACACTATATTGGTGTAGTTGAGGTTGACCTCCGCGGCTTTCACGTTGGCCGTCTGCTGCTGGATATTGGCCCGGTCCAGCTTGACCTGCGCGACGTCCATCTGCCACGCGCTGTAGGCAGAATCCAGCCCGTCCTTCGAGAGCGCGTCCTCCTTGTACAGCTGTGAGTCGCGCTCGTAGGTGACCTTCTTGTAGGCGAGGTCGGCCTGGTCTTTGCCGAGTTGGGCTATCGAGTTCGCCAGCGTTGCGCGCGCGATATCGACCGTCACCTGGTAGGTGCTCGGATCGATCTTCGCGATCAACTGCCCCTTCGTCACCGGCGCGTTGTAGTCTTTGTAGATTGCGATGATCGGTCCCGACACGTACGTGCCGAGCTGCACCGTAATGACCGGATTGACCGTTCCAGTCGCCGTGACCGACCGCACGATCGGCCCTTCGGTGACCTTGGCGGTGACAATTTTCGTCGCGGACGCACTCGGGGCAAAGAAATACCAGCCGCCTGCGACGGCGATCGCGGCGATCGCGAGCATCCACGCCCTATTTTTCATTGCTGGACAACTTCATTTGTGACGCTCAATTATTATCCCGTTATGCATCGGTTTCCAGAGACTATCGCCTCATAGACGTAACTCCGCCGCCGAAGTTTCGAGCAGGTTTGAACGACATGGCCGAACAGCAACCGCCCCCGCTCGCAGGAATCAAAGTTGTCGATCTGACGAGATACCTCGCCGGTCCGTTCTGTACACAGATCCTCGGCGATTACGGCGCCGAGATCCTCAAGATCGAACCGGTCGAAAATCCGCGCGGCGAGCTCGGCGGCAGCGAAGACGGCAGTGACGGGAAGCGCCCCGACAGCTACTTCTTTCTCTCCGCCAATCGATCCAAGAAAAGCATCCGCCTCGCGATCAAGAAACCCGAGGGTCGCGAGGTCCTGATGCGGCTCATCGACGCCGCCGACGTGGTCGTCGACAACTTCCGCCCCGGCGTCATGCAAGCGCTCGGGCTGGACTACGAAACGCTCGCGATGCGCAATCCCCGCATCATCACCTGCTCCATCTCAGGCTTCGGCTCGACCGGCCCGCTGCGCGATTTTCCCGGCTTCGATCAAATCGCGCAGGGGATGTCGGGCCTGATGAGCGTGACGGGCACCGTCGAGAGCGGGCCGACCCGCGTCGGCATCGCCATCTGCGATTTGCTCGGCGGCATCTTCTCCGCGCAGGGCATCCTGCTCGCGCTCGAGGCGCGCCATCGCGACGGCCGCGGCCAGCGCGTCGAGACTTCGCTGCTCGAGTCGATCGTCAGCATCCTGACCTGGTCGGCGGGAATTTATTTCGAAACCGGCAAGACGCCCGCGCCCGCCGGCAACCATCATCCGCTATCGTCGCCGCACGGCGTCTTCAAGGCGTCGGACCGGCCGTTCAACATCGCATGCGGCAACGAAGCGATGTGGAAAAAGTTCGTGAGGGTGATCGATTGTCCAGAACTGTCTTCCGACGAGCGCTTCAAGAGCAGCGGCCGCCGCGTCAAGAATCGCGCCGCGCTGACTGAAGAGATAAATCGTGCGCTTGCGCCGCATCCCGCCGAGCATTGGATCGAGATACTGAATCGCGAGGGCATCCCGTCGGGCCCGATTCTGACCATCGAAGAAATGTTCAAGCATCCGCAGACGGCGGCCCGCGAGATGCTTCTCAAGATGCCGCACCCGGAACTTGGCGAGTTTCTGACGACGGGATTGGCGGCCAAGCTGGAATCGACGCCGGGCAAAATCACGCGGCCGCCGCTGGTCGGCGAGCATACCGACGAAGTACTCGCCGCGCACGGCTACACGCCCGAAGATCTGAAGCGCCTGCGCAGCGGAGGAGTGATCGCGTAGTCGCGCCGCGTTAGTTGCAATCGCACGCCTCAACGACCACGTAGGAAGTTGAGGCTTGATATGAATCTTGCGTCTGTGGATTTTCGTTACCGGTCGTTCGATGCAGTTTATGGCCGTTGACGCATTCGCGGTGAAAAACCGCAATCCCGTTACTGCACCGCAGCAGTCTTTTGCTGACACTACTTCCGCATTGGTCGCAAACATCCAGCATAATGAGTCCCCTTCGGGTGAAACTACCGGTACTCGCCGAGTAGAGCAGCAATCGTGCCGATTGCCGGCTCGCCGGCCAGGTCATTCAGAGGATCAATGGCGCCTGAAATTTGTGCGGACGAACGGGAACGGCGAGAATTCGAGGACTTCCTAGTGTGATGTCCCGCAAATATCTTTAAGAACAGAGCCCTAACCCCTGGCCCCTTCCCTCACCCCAGGCGCGGACGCCGTTCCCTCTCCCCGGAACGGGCGAAGGTAATTTGGTACTGCAGCCGGACATAGAGGGGAAGGGGGACAGAAAAATCTCTGGGGAATGGCGCCGTCCTATCCCCCTAACCCCCTTTCCGAGCCGGAAAGGGGGAACCTGGACCGGAGAGTCCCTTGGC
>JBAWCX010000026.1:0-4053 GCA_049590495.1 Binatus sp. (SeqCode) | reverse complement strand
AACAGGCTCACATCGCCGGCGGAAGGATTGAGCGTGCCGACAACGGCGACGATGAAAAGCGGCCAGAAGCTCACCGCAGTGACGAATCCGACGCCCGTCGCGAGCATCAGCGCGCACGCCGCGAGCAGGACTCGACGACGGCCGAGCCGATCGGTCGCCAGTCCCACCCATAGCGTCAGCGCCGCCGAGCCCAACAGCGTGCCGAATACGATTGCGCCGACGCGCAGCGGATTGAATCCGATCGTGGTCAGGTAGCTCGGCAACAATACGCTGACGGCGCCGTCGGCAAGGCCGCGGAGAGCGCGAGTCGCCAGCAGCAGCCTGGCGTCGGTCGTAGCGCTCTGCGGGAACCATCGATTGATGGGAGTGAGCATCGCAATGCGCAGGTCTACAAGGCTCGCGCCGCCGAGGAAAGCGCTTACAGACCGAGGCGAGCACGGTTGCCGACATAGCTTCGGGGTACGCCTGGGGCCGATTGCGCTTCGGGATATGTTGACGACTCAGTGGCATCCGACGCTCTGCTCGACCATTCCGGCTTGTCCGCCGAAGCGGCACTGGTGCTGTGCTGCGCGACGACCGCGGTGACGCCTTCGCGGACGGCGATCGCGTCCGAGCTCGCGGCGCGCGTGCGCAGTTGGGCTCGCGTCGCAGAAATCGCAAAGTGCCATGGGGTGCTGCCGCTGATACATCGCTACCTGAACTCGAATGCCAGGCGGCCGTTCCGCACGCGGCCATCGCGATGCTGCGGACGCGAGGGCAGATGATCATCCTTTACAACCGTCATCTGACGGCCGAACTGGTGCGCCTGATGGGCCTGCTGGAGGCGGCAGGTCGGCGCGCCCATTCCAGCCGACCTTGTCGTTGATGCTTGTCAGAAACATCCGGCGGCTGCCGAGTGCAGTGGCCTCGCCGAGCATCTCCATCAGAGCGATTGCAGGCCGCGCACGGACCGTCTCCGCGACGTCGCAGATCAATCCGCATCCTGGTGCGGCACACCGACGTGGCGGCCCTGGCCGGGAGCGTCGCGAGACAACTGTTCAGCGGAGATGCGCAGGGACGGGAGGATTCAGTCCCTGGCACGTTCAGTTCCGCTCGATTGAGGGTGCGCGCGCGCGAACCCGGTACCTCGTCCGCCGGATGCTCGCGCCAACGATGGCTGACTACGAACTTATCCGGTTGCCGGAATCGCTGTTCCCGCTCTACTGGGTCATTCGGCCGTTTCGGATGTTGGTGCGGCGTGTCCCGCGGGTGTTTCGCGGCAGATCGAGCAGCTCGAACGCATGACCCAAAGAGCTGAAGCGGGCGATTCATACCATATGTAGTGGTTCTCAGACGATTCTTCTACCAAGGGTAGGTAGTGCATCAGTTTGAAATCGCGTGCGCTTGGCATGTCGATCCAGTCATGCGATTCTAGCTACATGCCCAGAGGACCGCGAGGGGAAAAGCGACCAGCAGACGTAATCGGCAACGCGGTGCGCGTGATGCAGATCGCGACCGGCGAAGTCGAGGACAATCCGCGCGATCCCGCGTTGGAGTACGCTCGAAAAGGCGGACTGAAAGGCGGCAAAGCGCGAGCTAAGTCCCTGTCGGCCAAGAAGCGCGTCGAGATAGCTCGCAAGGCCGCTGCCGCCCGATGGAAAAGGCGTAAGGCTACTTGATCATTTCTATTCTCGGAGTAAGCTATCTTTGATCAGTTAGTTTAGATCACTAGGCGCTCGTCGGAGTTTTTACCTCGCGCCTAGTTCCATATTCACGGGTCGGGTCGCGGCTGTTATGCGCGACGGCAAGGGAAAAACCCTACCGTGCATCTGGAACTAGGCGCGATTTTTTTAAGGTTCTCTCGGATCGTCGTAATTCTGAGGAGTGGTAAACTAAAGCCGCGATGTTCGATCCAGGCGAAAAGTTAGGCACGCTGGCGATGAGCTAGACTAGTAACTAAGAGTGAAAATCATGAAAACCTAAGCAAAAGAAAACCCACCGTTGGCACGGTGGGTATCCAAGATCGGAAGCCTACTGTCAGGTATGAGTGCCGCAAAACTCAGCCTACCTCGCAACGAGCCTTCCGTCAACATGCGCGGGTGCGATTAGGAACGCCCGCTCTACGGAGGATGGGCAAATGGCCCATACGAAGCGGAGGCGTGCGCCTGTGGATCGTAGGTGGGTTTTCGTGCCCTGGTTGCAAAACCAGCTCGCAGGCAAGTGATCTAATCACGGCCTAAACCCGAAACATAAACCCTAACCCCATGCGCGCATTTAACCCATGCGCGCGTGGGCCTTCGATAATCTGAATGGAATGCTTGACACTCAAGCATAAATTTCATATTATGAATGCCATGAACAGATTGCCAATCGCTAAGCGCGTCCAGATTCTTTCCCATCTCTGCGAAGGGTCTTCGATGCGCGCGACAGCACGATTGCTCGATGTATCGTTCAACACGGTAGCGCGCGAGCTAATTTTGGCCGGACAAGCGTGCGCCGATTTCCATGATCGAACCGTCCATCACGTCCAATCGAAGCGCGTACAGTGCGATGAGATTTGGTCGTTCGTCGAAATGAAGGAAGCCGCCGCTCGCCAGAAGAAACACACACGGCCTGAACGCGTTGGCGATACGTGGACGTGGACCGGAATCGACGCCGACACCAAACTCCTTATCTCGTGGTTCATCGGATCGCGCGATGCGAGCGCGGCGAGAAGATTTATGCGCGACGTGGCGAGTCGGCTCGCGAACCGCATCCAGCTAACGACGGACGGGCATCGCGCCTATCTGGATGCGGTAGACGAAGCGTTTAACCGCGACATCGATTACGCAATGCTCGTGAAGCAATATGGCACGCCCGCAGACGGCGAGCGGCGCTACACTCCGCCGGTCTGTCTCAGTGCTGAAAGCTCGGTCATTCGCGGCAATCCAGATCGCGAGCACATCAACACAAGCTATGTCGAACGCGCGAACCTCACGATGCGGATGCACATGCGCCGTTTCACTCGTCTCACCAATGCGTTCTCAAAGAAATTCGAGAACCACTGTCACATGGTCGCGCTCTATGCGGTCTGGTACAACTTCATCCGCATTCACAAGACCCTACGCGTGACGCCCGCTATGGAATCGGGCATTGTGGATCACCTGTACTCGTTTGAAGATTTGGTCGGAATCGTGGACGAATGGGATCGCGAGAACAATCCAGCCACACCGCGCGGCTCGTACCAGAAAAGAATTTCAAACTGACGCACTACCCAAGGGTAGTTTCGTTCCGTCGAAAAAGTATTTTTCGACCGGAACCACGACGTCGCGCGATTTCGGACTGCCCCGGCAAGTCCTGAGCATCGAGGGGGTTATCCATACCACAGTAGTAGCACACCAAATCCGGCGGCGTCAGGCTGAATAGTTCATCCCGCCGATGGCGCGGCCAGACAATGGCGGGATATGCGTTGATCATGGCGGCGGTCGCGGTCGTCGTGGTGTTCGCGGGCTACCAGACCATGGGCACGACCATCACCAAGCTGCTCGGCAATCTATACGCCGCGCTGGAGACCGACGTCTGATCGGCGGATCATCGAGCATCTCGAACGCATGAGCGTCATTTCAGGGTTCTGTGCAGGCGGGTAACTTAGCGCGTGAGCGCGCGTCGGCCAGCGCGCCGCGCGCCCTTGGCCGGGCGAATTTTGAGTTGGATCCGTCCGCCCAGAGCTGCAGCGGTGCGCGCGATGGTAGCCAACGTCAAATTTTTTACACCGCCGGCCTCGATTCGGGCGACCAGCGGTTGCGTGACGCCCATCAGGTCGGCCAGGGCAGACTGCGAGATACCGCGCTTGAGACGCAACGCGGTGAGCTGGTCCTCGACCATCATCTGGTCGACGAGCGCGGCGATCTCCTTCTCGTCGATTCCGCGCCGCGCGGTCTCGCGATCCAGCCAGTCCATGAAATTGCTTTTAGCCATCGTCTCCCTGCTCCTTCAGCGCACTTGTTTGTTCAGCCCCCGGATCCGAGCGAGCACCTCTGGCGGGATGTCGTCGCGTTTCTTGACCACAGCGTCGAGCAGCACGATCCTCCGCCC
>JBAWCX010000025.1:0-4342 GCA_049590495.1 Binatus sp. (SeqCode) | reverse complement strand
CTCCTCGACCACCCCAACTTCTGCGGACCCAGGTCCGCGGTTGCCGAACGTGAATATTGCCACAAGCGCAAACCAATCTAAAGTATCGAATTAGAAAATTAGTCAGTCGAAAACGAGAGTTTGTGAGTGGGCATGGATGATAGATCGTGGGTCTAACAACTCGATAAGCAAACAAAGCTCATCATGAACCGAGTCTGAGGAGCCGGTGCTTCCGTCGGTGATGCGATTTCTTTTCGGATTGAGAGCGAAAGTCCGGTTGCTCAATCAACGAGAACAGGCTACGAGGGGCTGCTGCTGATCATGACCGAGAGCATCTAGGCTGCCTCGCTGGACCGAAGAATTCCCGAATCGCGGTCAGAGAGCGCCCATCTGCTTGAGCGTCTTCTCGGCTTCGGATGCGATGGTGGGATTTTTGGCGCTGTCTGCTAGCGCAATCTTCAAGTACTTGAGCGCGTCGTCGCGTTGGTCGCTCTTCTGCGCGAGCAGTTCTCCGATTCTGAGCGCGGCGAACGTGTTCTTGGGATCGATCTCGTACGCCTTGTGGTAGTAGACCAGGGCGTCGTCGGTCTTCGCCGGCGAGAACGACATGTACGCCTCGCCGATATTCAGGTAGGCGCTGACCTGGTTGGGCTGATACTTGATGAGCTTCTGATAAACCTTGACGACGTTGGTGAAGTCGGAGCGCGAGTTGTAGTAGAGGCCGAGATAAATGTAGGCGTCGTCGAGAGTGGGATCGATATCGGTCGCCTGCCAGAGCAGCTTTACCGCGGCGTCGCTGTCGGACATCTTGATGGCGGCATCGACGAGTGCACGAGCCTTGGCCGAATTGGCGCTCTGTGCGCGCGCGGGAAAAGCAAAGGACGCGAGCGCAATTATCAGGGCGGCGACGACGGTCAGTGGTTTCAGCGCGGTTCGATCTCGCATGGCTTCAGGTCGTGCACAGATTCTGTAATCTAAATGGTGGCATGAAAGGCGCGCGCTGCAAAGCTATCATCCATGCGCGGCGCACGATGATTGCGAGATGAGAAACAAAATTCCGGCAAATCGATGAATGCGCTTCGCTTGATAGACCATTGGGCTCGTCTGAAATGACGGAGCCGCACAGTCATCTGCTCGAAGGCACTCCGCGCCTGCATTACCTGGAATGGAATGCGCGCGCGCCGCGCACAATCGTCCTGCTGCATGGCAACTCGGCGAATGCGTGGTGGTGGGAACCGGTCGCGCGCGTGATTGCGCCGGAGTACCGGCTACTCGCACTCGATCAGCGCGGACATGGCGACAGCGAATGGGCGCGGCCGGCGGCTTACTCGCCGAGCGACTACGCAAATGACATCGCGAGGTTCATCGCACACGTGACTGCAGGTGCGGAAAAGCCCGTGGTCGTCGGGCACAGTATGGGCGGGCTGAATGTGCTAGCGTTCGCGCGGGACCATCCGGAAAGCGCTCGAGGTGCGATGGCGATCGACGTCGCAGTCACGTCGAGCCGCGGACGGGATCGTTATCTGAAGCGGCTGAAGGGACTGCCGGTGGTCACGTATCCTGACCTGCCAACGGCGAAGGCGCGCTTTCGGCTGATGCCGAACGAGGGCGGCATCCCGGACGACGTGCTGCGTGAAATCGCTGAAAGAAGTTTGGCTCGCACCGATGAAGGGCGGTGGACGCTCAAGTTCGATCGCGAGAGTTTTCTTGGCGGCGACGGGCTGGCGGTGCTTGAGACGATTAAGGAAATCAAGATTCCGACGATGCTGGTGCGCGCCGAGCATAGCCGTATCATGACGGCGGAAGGGGCGGAGCAGGCGCGCGCGTCGAATCCGCGGGCCCGGCTGGTGACTATCGCCGATGCGCACCATCACGTGATTCTCGAGAAGCCGGAAGAGGTCGCGCGTGTGATCGAAGAGTTCGCCGCCGGCCTGCGGCGTTAGAGTTTGCGTTCCATCAGGCGGTGCGCGATGCCGGCCTCGTCGAAGACGCCACCCAGCGGGCTGAATCCTTCTCTGAGATAGAAGCCTTCAGCGGTGAGTTGCGCGTGCAAAATTGCTTTGTGGAATCCTCGAGTGCGTGCGCGATCGATTAGGAAGCGCAGGATGGCGGCGCCGACGCCGGTGTTTCGAAATTCTGGCAGGACAGCCATTCGGCCGATCTTCACCTCACGCGCGCCATGCTCGACCATCCGGCCGCATCCGATCGCGACCCCATCGAGAATCGCCAGTGCGTGAAACGCGTGCGGGTCGTCGGAGTCCATTTCAATTTCTTCGGGCACGTTCTGCTCTTCGATAAAGACGAGGCGGCGAATCGCGTAGGCACGCTGCATATCAGCGGGCGATTCGATCGCAATCACTTTGAGGCGTGAGGATTCATCCACGAGCGATTGACTAGCGCGCGATGGGCGAAGCGTCAAATCCACTTCGAGCGGAAAGCGGTGCTGTGCTACGCTCCGAGTCATCGAGGAGATCGCGATGCCGCAATTGTCCGAGACCGTATTCGCACCCGAACTGGAAGGCGGGCAATGGATTCAGCATGGCCCCGTGAGTCTCAAGGCATTGCGCGACAAGGCGATCGTGCTCGTCGATTTCTGGGACTATACCTGCGTCAATTGCATCCGGACGCTGCCGTACGTGGTGGCGTGGAACAGCAGATACACCCAGAGCGGGTTGGTAGTCGTCGGGGTGCACGCGCCGGAGTTTTCTTTTGCGCGCGAGGGGTCGCACGTGGCGGAAGCGGCGGCGCGATTCGGCCTCGAATACCCAATCGTGCTCGACAACGAGTACGCAATCTGGCGTGCGTACTCGAATCGGTTCTGGCCGGCCAAATACCTGGTCGATGCGAAGGGCCGCATTCGCTATTACCATTTCGGCGAAGGAGCGTATCCAGAAACCGAAGTAGCTATTCAGGGATTGCTACGCGAACTGAATCCTGCAGCGAGTCTGCCGCCGCCGATGGAGCCGGTGCGCGACAGCGACCGTCCCGGCGCGGTCTGCTATCGCGTTACGCCGGAGTTGTATCTCGGCCACGCGCGCGGCCAGTTCGGAAATTTCGAGGGCGTCGTTCGCGACCGGCCGCATGACTATCGCGATGTCGGCCCGCACGTCGAAGGCATGACTTATCTTGGCGGCAGATGGCGCGTGGAGCAGGAGAGCGCGCGCAGCGAGGCGCCGGGCGCGGCGATTTCGATCAGATATACGGCCAAGGACGTGAACCTGGTGATGGGGCCGGCGGCGGACGCGAGCGTCCGCGTGGAGGTCGCGCTCGATGGCGGGCAACGGCCAGGCGACGACGTGAAGCTCGAGGGCGAGCGCGCATTTATCACCGTGGATCGGCCGCGGATGTACAGTGTCGTCGCGAATGAGGCGGTGGTTTCAGGCGCAGTGACTATTCGAGCCGAATCGGCAGGCTTGGCTGCGTACGCATTCACTTTTATTTCGTGCGTAGTCAGTTAAAGCCGACTGACTAATCGATATTGTACCGGGAGGGCGAATTCCCGATGACAAACGCGAGCGAGAGAGCAAGCGACGAGCAAATTAGCGAAGCAGCAAGGACGATCCTCGCAGCGCGATATGCGATCGCGCTGACGGGCGCAGGTATGTCAGTCGAAAGTGGAATCCCGCCTTTTCGCGGACCGGGCGGGCTGTGGACCAAGTACGGTGAGCCGCCCATGAACGGCTTTCAGCGCTTCATGGCGGATCCGAAAAAGGCGTGGGAAGAGCGGCTCAGCAAGCGGAACGATGAATTGTTCAAACCGCTGACGATTGCCCAGCCTAACCCGGGCCATCTCGCGCTGGTGGAATTGGAGCGATTGGAAGTGCTGCGCTTCGTGATCACGCAAAATATCGATGACCTGCATCGGCAGGCCGGGCAGAAGGCGCTCGCGGAAATTCATGGCAACTGGACTTTGATTCGATGTCTCGATTGCAGGACGCGGTTTCACGGCGACGCGATCAGCCTCGAGAAGCTGCCTCCCGCCTGTCCGCGATGCGGTGGCCTGCTGAAATCGGACACGGTTTCGTTTGGCGAGCCAATTCCGATCGACGTGCTGAACATGTGCGCTGAGCATTCGGCGAAGGCGGACCTGGTGATCGTCGCGGGAACCTCGGCGACGGTCTATCCGGCGGCAGGATTCGCGCTGGAAGTGAAAGAGCGCGGCGGAATATTGGTCGAAGTCAATCTCTACGACTCGGAGATCACGCAGATCTGCGACATCAGCTTGCGCGGCGGATCGGCGGAAGTGCTGCCGCGCCTGGTGAAGGCGACCGCGGGGATGAGAAGAGCGGCGCTGTCGTAGAGGCGCGGGAAGAACTTTATTGTAGTGAAACCCACCGTGGGTTTCACACTTCCTTGGGCAGGG
>JBAWCX010000024.1:0-2151 GCA_049590495.1 Binatus sp. (SeqCode) | reverse complement strand
GCTTTTCAATCTCTGCGCGGAACTCTCGAGGCGCTGCGGTCGCTGATTGGAGTTTGGCTTTCAGAGCGCGCCCGAGCGTTTCGTGGCCGCCGGATTTCGCGACTGCGCGATTGATCACGTCGAGAGCATTGATGTTGCTGGTGCCTTCCCACAACACGCCGATATGCGCGTCGCGGATGAGCCGCGAGTTGACCCAATCCTCGATGTAGCCGTTGCCGCCGCGCACTTCCATCGCGCCGGTCGCGACGCGGATGTTATCGCGGCACGCGCGGAACTTCAGCACCGCGGTCAGGATACGCATCACGCGCTCGGCTTCCGCGTCGCCGGCGCGCGCCCGGTCCATCATCGTCGCGTCGTACGCGAAGACCGACAGCGCCTGCTCGGTCGGCACCATCAGTTTCATCAACTGACGCCGCAGCAGCGGATGCTCGATGATCGGCCGGCCGAACGCCGCGCGATGTCGCGCAACCTGGATCGACTCGTTGAGGCATCGGCGCATCATGCCGGCCGCGCGCGCGCCGTGCGACATGCGGCTGAGATTCACCATGTCCATCATCTGCCGCAGTCCGCGATCGAGCGCGCCCAGCTGATACGCGATTGCGCCCTCGAGCACGACTTCGCCGCTCGCCATCGAGCGCGTGCCGAATTTGTCCTTGAGCCGCGCGACTCGATAGTTGTTGCGCTCGCCGTTTTCCAGGCGCCGCGGCATGAGGAAGAGCCCGAGCCCGCGCGAGCCGGCGGGAGCGCCGTCGGGCCGCGCCAGTAACAACACCACGTCGCCGTCGACCGCGGAGCAGAACCACTTGTCGCCGTAGAGCCGCCAGAAATCGCCCTCGCGCTTCGCAACCACCGCGCTATTGCCGAGGTCGGAGCCGCCCGCGCGCTCCGTCATGTATTGCGCGCCCTTGAAAATCTCGTCCATGTTCTGCGAGAGCATGCGGCCGAGGTAACGCGACTTGAGGTCGTCGCTGCCGTAGTTTTCGACCAGCACTGCGCCGGTGTCGGTCACGCTTATCGGGCACATCAGGCCAAACTCCGCCTGCACGAACAGGTACTGGAACGCGTACTTCGCGATGTAGGGAAGCGGCTCGGGCCACCCGAGCACGCCGGGCCGATGCGCCATCGCATGCAGGCCGAATTCGCCGAAAGCAATCCGTTCCATCTCGCGATAGACCGGATGGAACTCGACCCAGTCCTCGTCGCGCCCGAAACGATCGCGTGAATGAAGCACCGGCGGATGCTTGTCGGCAATTTCGGCAAGCTCGTCGAGCCGCCCGCCAGCAAGCTGTCCAAGCCGGTTGAGATACGGCTCCATCGCCGCGCGCAACCGCGGTTCCATGTGCAGATCGAGCAACCCGCGCAACCCGGGGTCAATACGGTAAAAGTTCAACCCACGACAATCAGGCGCCACCAGTTCCGCGGCGGTCTTATCGTTTGCAAGTTTGTCTGAAAAAGCCATTGGGAATTAGTTAAGCACCCTTTCCCAGGTTGCGGATCTCTTTAAGGTCATAGACCTTGCCGCAGTCTGAGCAGCTAAAGGAGTCGCCGCTCGGATATGGCTGGTAGCCGGGTTCCACGGGATCGCGAAACTTCAACATCGAGCCGCATTTGCATTTCAGCTCCATGATGCGAACCTTTCGGGCGCCGCTGCTCAGGTCTGTCCCTGGTGGCAGGGCGGAAAGGATCTCCTCCTTGGTGCGCGTTACGTTCGCAAGCACCCATCCAACGAAAATTCCCGCTACGAACGCTATGCCAAGCAGCGGACCCGAGGCGGCCAAGGATGAACCCACGCAACATCCCTCCCGAATACTAGAAGTAATCTTTTCGCGAAGAGCTAGCTACAAACGATCCGCAAGCCGGACGCTATAACGCTTTGCCCTCACTCTCAGCCCAACGCGCCATAAGCTCGTTGCTAGGCCGCGTTTTGTCGGCGACCTTGCGTGCGGTTTCCACGCCCGCCACCGGCAAGCCGGCTGGGTCGAGCAAGCCAACCTGCACGAGGACAGAAGCCTGGTCCCAGTAGATATGCTCGTGGACCAGCTTGTCGCCTTCGAACTGAACGATGGCCACGGTTGGAACCTCGACTGTCCTGCCAGTAGGTCGCACGCCCGGCAGCATCCAGTCCATCTCGCTCGTATGGGTGAAGTGCAC
>JBAWCX010000023.1:0-1704 GCA_049590495.1 Binatus sp. (SeqCode) | reverse complement strand
TTCAGGCATCGCGCCCAAGGTCCCCGTCGTCTAGCTCGGCCTAGGACACCGGCCTTTCACGTCGGTAACACGGGTTCAAATCCCGTCGGGGACGCCAGACTTTCCGAGACAAACTGCAGGGTTTTCTCAGTGAAGCGTTCCGCGTTTGAACACCGGTGTTCAAACTGTGGAGGTTCAAGGGTCGTGCGGGCACCCGATCCTCCAATTTTGGCCAACTCGAGAGCGTCTGCTTCGGAGGAGTGCATGAACCGGCCGTAATGTTTGAGAATCGTGGCAACAGCGACGCCGGTCTGCTCGGAGAGCCACGTCAGACTAACCCCGCTCGTGAGTGCCAGAGAAATGTACGTGTCCTTCGTCGAATAGAGATCCCGCAGCGGTGTGATCCCAAGTGCGCGCTGGGCGTCGCGGAAGAGGTCATAAAAGTTGGCGGGCTCTATCGGCTGGCCGCGAACATTCTCGAACAGATAGTCGTCAGGTCCCTTCACTTCGATGAGAGGTCTCAGCACATCGACGTTCTGCCGGGTGAGTCTAATCGCGCGTCGAGCACGCTGCGTCTTGGGCGCCGCCTCTGAACCAAGGTGTCGCGACCGCTCAACCTGAATCGTGCCCGTCCGTGTGTTCACGTTTCGGCAACGGACCGCGGCAACCTCGGACGGGCGCATTCCGGTGAAGAAAAGGGTGTGGAGGAGCGCGTAGTACGAATAGTGCGGTCGGGTATCGTTGAAGCCGCCGATTTTCCATTTCCGGGCTCTGAAATAATCTAGGATCTGGTCTCGCTCGTCAGCCTCGAAGGGCGACGGTCCGGGGACGATCTTCTCTGGCCACGTTAGCTTGGGGAACGGAAACGCTGCGGGAATCTCGGCTTTGAGCGCGTCCCGCATCATAGCTCGGAGCGAACCGTCGATGGCGTTGCGGATGGTCTTCTCTGAAAGTCCGCGACTTCGAAGCTGCGAGCGGAGGTATTCAAGATGTGCGAGGGTAAGTGCCGACAGCGGCAAATCACCTAGACTATCGAGGATGTAGTTCCGGAAGTGATTCCTATAGTCGCGGGCGAGCGATTGACGAACGGTTGGGGAGACTCGTGACTTGATCCAGTGCTCGTAGAATTCATGGACTGTTGGTATGTGCTGGCCCGGCGCGATCTTTGGTCGGAGGAAGTCGGTTGCCCGGTTACCGTTCGGAAACCATTTCAGATAATCGAAGACGCGAGCCCGGATCTCGGCGCCTATTAGGGCGGCCTGCTTCTCAACCAGCCGCCGGTTATGGAACGTGTCGCTAAGTGCAGTCGCCTCCGAGAAAAAGCAGCGTCTCCCGCTCGGCAGCTTCCACCGGAAGCGAAAGCGGAGCCGGCCTCCGCGAGTCGTCTCAACAAAGCAGGCTTGTCTCTTTGCAAGTTTGTATTTGGCCATCAGACGCGGTCTCGATAATGTGGGATCGCGGCGCTTTGATTTTCGCTACCTGCTTCAATGAAAGCTACGATCGCATCCCATTTAAGGACGGGTCTTCGTCCAACGTGAAAGAAGTGTTCGCCTTCACGCAGGACTCCTTTCGAAATCATGCTCCGGATTGCCTGCTCGCTCCAAGGGGTGAGTGTAGATAGCTCTCGGATTGACAGGTAGGGCTTGGGAAAATTGGAAGTTCGATCGATGCGCTCGGTACTCATGAGCGGACTCTCTGGCATAAGTTAAATATATATAGCTACAT